>JAPYPO010000022.1 GCA_029937645.1 Candidatus Hydrogenedentota bacterium | reverse complement strand
TCGCTTTTGTCCTTATCCCAATATCCCGCGAAGCGGGTTCTGACTCGCAATGACAATTTAAGCCGGGTCAATTATGAATCAATACACTAGCATGAAAGAATTTATGATAAGGTATGCATTCTGAAGCACCGAGGGGGGGCGAAATTTATTCATACGCATCCTGTCAGTTTGTATACAAGAAGGGCTATCTGTGACCGAAGATTGGCTAGAAGAAATGGACGATGAGGGCGAAACGCCCTTAACCCGCATGATGAAATCCAATCATCCCTTGGCGAATGCGATGATGGCCTTCGTGACCCTGGAGGAAGAGGGAGGGGGCCAGAATGAGCACCCAATTCATAATGCGGTTCGGCTCAAGAGCTTCGGCAAATTAAAGGATCTTCTCGAAGAGGATGGCAATGTAGACGAACTGAACGAAGATGGCCTCACCCCGCTATATTGGTGCTGTCTAAACGGTTCGGTTGATATGGCCAAGTTACTCATCAACCGGGGCGCCGAAGTAAACACGGTCGATACCACGACTACCGGGTTGAGCCTGCTCGAAATCTCACAACTGATGGGCTATACCGAACTATCCGATTTATTCCTGGCGAGCGGCGCGCACATCTAAACAGGCATCGCACGTCATCTGCGCGTCAAATTTCGGTAGCCGTTAACCAGCGGGGGGGTGTCGCCGCACGTGCACAACACTGTCTACTGTGAACACCACGAGCGCCATCCAGATGAGGCCATACGTGACGAATTGGGCCGATCCAAAATCCTCGTGGAATACGAATAGGCCGAGAAGGAATGTGATGGAAGGCCCGATGTATTGGAGGAACCCGACGGTCGTGTACTTGATTCGGCGGACGGCCGACGCGAACAACACGAGAGGGACGATAGTGATCGTACCGCTCAGCATGATCAAGAGGCTCATCGTCGATTCGGTCCCGAAGTTCCCCAACCTGTTCGCCGAGAGATAGACAATGTAGCCGAGGGCAAGCGGCGTCAAGAAAAGCGTTTCAACAAGCAGCCCGTTCAAGCTGTCCACATCCACCTGCTTGCGCACGAGTCCGTACAGCCCAAAAAACAGTGGCAACAGCAACGCGACCCAAGGCAGCGAGCCCGTCTGCACCACGAGCCAAACAACCCCAGCGGCAGCCAGGCATACGGCCACAAGCTGCGCCGCGCGTAGCCGCTCCCTCAAAAACACAACGCCCAGGACGACCGTAAACAGGGGATTGATAAAATATCCCATGGCCGTATCCAGCACATGTCCCGACACCACGGCCCAGGTGAACACGGCCCAATTCCCGCCGATGAGTAGCGCAGTGAGCAGCAGATACAGCAGCGTTTTCGGTTGCCGAAAGACCGCAAAAAACTCTCGGGTTCGCCCGGCGATCGGCAGCGCGATGCCGAGCGTGATAGCGGTCCACACCACCCGGTGGGCTAGGATCTCCAGCGGAGGAACTTCGTAGATAAACCGATAGTAGAGCGGAACGAAACCCCAACACATGAAGGCCATCATCGCGTAGAACAGGCCTTTTGTCGATTCCTGCCAGCGCTTCATATTCGTCTCTTCGCGGTCGATTGAGTAGCAGTTACTAAGAAGATCCCATCGAAGGGAGAGTGGGGGAGGGGCCGTCGATAGGCCGGGAGGCTCAACCGCCATGCGCGGGACTCAATCACCATGCGCGGGCCGACCTAGTAGCGTACGTTTCGATGCGCCTCAGCAGGGCAACGCGTAGGGTTCGCTACGTTATCTTTATTCGGGAGGCGCTATACGCTGAACGATTCGCCGCATCCGCAGGTGCTGGAGGCGTTGGGATTCGTGAACGCGAAGCCTTTGCCCTTCAGGCCCTCTTTGTAGTCGAGCACAATCCCCTTGAGATAAATCGTTGACTTGCGGTCCATGAAAAACTTCACACCGCTCTGCTCGACCACGTTGTCGCCCTCGCGCTTGGAATCAAAATCGAGAACGTACGACAGGCCCGAGCAGCCGCCGCCCTTTACCGCCATGCGCACACCATCAATGCCCTTTTTTTCCGTGGAAAGCAACCGTTTCAATTCCACAACGGCGCTATCCGTGGCCATGACAAGCGCTTTAGGCGCGGGACTTGTATCAACTGGAGTCATTTCAATTTCCTCTTAGCGTGTTCGGTAGCACGAATGAGTTCGGATTGTGTCTTGCCAGCGGGCATCGTTACAAAATGAGATCGGGCCCGGCAATGCCGCTACTCGACAGCCTGCGCCGTTTCCTCTTCCACTTCCTCATCCATCAGCCCTTCGAGGACTTCCATGAGGACCTCAACGTCAATCCCGTAGCCCATGCACACTTGGCCGACCGTCTCCACTTCGCTGATGCCACAACTGGAACAGCCACCTAGATGAAAGGCCGCAAAAACTTCGGAAACTTGTGGGTGTACTGCCATCGCTTCTTCGACGGTCATGTCGGCGTTGAAATAAGTGCCGTCGGCATTCCCATTTCCTTCACCGGAAGCCTTTACTTTTTCCATAGCGACCTGCTCATAACCGTTGTTATTGTCTTCGTCCCCATCTTCGGGAGGCCAGAAGCGGTGGAATTCCTCTTCGGTGGCGGGCATGAGCATTTCAGGGCGCTGCAACTTTTTGATGAAGGGATTAGGAACCCGATCAATTTCGCCCGTCGCCGGAATGTAGGTGAGGTAACGGCGAACGGATTCGTCGGTACCGCATTCATAGTACATCCAAGCGTCGCCCTTCCCTGGCACGGGCTGGCTGGTTTTATAGTAAATCATCCATAATCTCCGGAAATCGCCACACTGGAGGTAACAGGCCAATGGCTGGCGATATTCCAGCAAAGTAGGCATAAAACCCCTAAGATATAGGGATTCTATGCTCCAAATTCTAGCAGAAAGGCGGGAGGCATTCAAAAACTAGAAAACCACGGTCGACCCCTTCGGCACACCAAAAATGCTAGTTTTGCGTCCACAGCAACCGCATGGTACTATCAGGTCTTGAATATACCCGCAGGCCTTGAGTTTACCCGCGAGACCACTTTCATGATGATTCTTCGAAACTTCTCTGTCTGCGCCGCACTGATCGGCATGGTGCTCGTGGCCGGGTGCAGCTCCGCCCCGCCCATGGATGAGGCCCTAGGCGCCGTTGATTCCGCCACCGTGCAAGCCCCTATGGAAGAGGCATGGCAGGCTGTAAAAGGAGTCTTGCGAGATCAGGAATACCTTATCTACACCCGGGATAAACGCGGACTTTTTGTGGCGTTTACGGATATGAAGCGCAGGCGCCTGACACCGCGTCGCGAACAGATTACCGTGACACTGCAACCGCAATCGGCAGATTCGACTACGGTGACGGTCGAGATGGTTCAGCAGACCTATGGGGTCAGCCTTCTCACCTATCCCGGATGGCACGACCTAAAAACCGACGACCATTCAACGGGCGAGCTTATACTGGCCGCAGTGGGGGAGCGATTGTCGGAACCAGGGGGCGAGGGAACGGACTGATTTCGTCGGGGTTCTATCTGCTGGCTTGAGGGGCAAGACGGCAGAGTCTTCGGTACGGCACCACGCCGCCGAGATCCCAATCTAAAGTAGGCATTTAGGGCGAGTCAATCCCTTATTCCTCCAGCAAATACGAATAAATTCAATAATACCCCTGATTCCGTAGCGTTTTTTGCGATCTGGTGGTATACTCAATGTAGGCTGAACCCAACCAGAGGCTAATGACATGGTATCTCTTATATCCGTACAATGCCCACACTGCGGCGCACAAGGCCAGATCCTTCTGCCTCCCGTCGGTTCGATCATTATCGGCCCCTGCCCCGAATGTAAAGAATTAGTCGCGGTATTCTGTGGGCAAGTTCTGCCGCTGAAAAAAGAGATCATGGAAAACGCGAGCCTCGACGAGAAGCGCAGTCATCTGCTCGAAGTGCTGACGGATTTCCTCCATGAACGCGTAGGCAAACTGATGACGGACGAGGATGCTATCTCAGAGTCCTTGGAAGAGTACGATGGCCCGCCGCTGGAATTCGAGCAGGCCGAGAAACCGGCTGAAGAGATCTCACAAAACGAGGTCGATCAGTTCCTCGATGTCGACCTAAAACTGTTGGACAATAAGGCGTATTTCAAGTCGGTTTTTGACGGCGAATAACACGCAAGGCAGCGGGTTTTAGCACGCCTATCATTCCCAGAATACGGCCAGCTCCGTCATCGAACTTGGCAACGTAATTTCGACCAAATCCATTAGGCTTTCGCGTCCGATACATCTAACCCCGATAGCACCCCTTGTATCGTAGCGAGACGGTGAAGATGCCCGCACTGAATGTTCGGGAAAAGCTCCTGTCCCGAAGGGACAGCGGCATGTAGCCGGGGGATGAGCAACGCGATTCCCCCGGTCAAAGCCCCTCCAGATAAACTTCCTCGAAGAGGATGCGGCGACTATTGCCCAACCGGTGGGTGGACTTAATCTAAGTTTGCCTTGAGGACCTCATCGATAACGTGGGGCTTCGGCAAGGCCATGATGTTCGCGTCGGGATCTCCTCAGCCTTCTGTGGCTAAACCCCAAGCTCGTCCCGAATGGACAGCGGTAGGTAGTCCGACTTCGCGAGTTTGCGCGCGCGGACCGCGTCAAAGTATTCGCCTAGCCACGCCCGCCCTTCTTCGGCGCCCCGGCCTTTGAGGATGCCCTGCGCAAAGTCGTGGGGGTCTGCGGGAACCACTGGCACATCCAGATCCTTCGATGATTTCCAGCACGCGCCGATCATCCGGTGAATTAGGCGGGCCGGCGTAACGCGGCGCAGCAGTTCGCGGCAGGCCAACACCCGTAACTGCGGCGGCCCGCTCCGGGGCAACGTCGCCGCCAAGTCCCCCGAGGCGATATCCGGAATCCCCATACAATCCCGCGTCGTCGGGTCATACGTTCGCGCGATCAACTCCACGAGTTTCGTCTTGATTGCCTCCGTCTGTATCCTCGACGCCTTTCGACGCGGTGCAGTATTTATGAAAAATTGATGGTCGCGCCCCAGCCCCAATTCGCGGAACGGCCCGAGCCCTTGCATGACATACGCAAAGACCTCCCGATGATGCGCAGAGCGCTTGTGCCGATCCGGCAAGAAGATCTCCCCACGACGATACGGTTTCAGAATGTGATGGGGTGCCCTCGGGTGCAGCGTCGCGAGATACTCATGCTCGTTACGCACGAGCTTCGAAAACTCCGTTTGATTCTTCGCAACCACAAACGCGAAGTGAGCCCGCTTCTTCTTCGTATTTGTAGCCCCCGCCTTGAATACAAACCGGTACCCATTCTCCAAGACCAATTCAAAATCAAGAGAGGCCAGTGGCGCCGGCCCCAGGAGCGCCTGGATGCTCGGAAGAATAAATCGGTCATTCCCATGCAACAGCCGTTCCGTCGCCGAGGCCAGCGTTTCCAGCTTGTAATGGCGGCGCTGTTCGTCCCCTCGAATCCCGGAAACGGGAGACGAGTTCTTCCAGCGGACGCGAAGCGAAGGACCCGGCTTAGCCTGATTCTTCAACCGGCGTCCGCCCGGTCTCGATTTTTGACGGGCCGTTTGTCCAGCCCGGCGCCCACCGGTTCGGCGCGGCGATCTTGAAGCCATCGTAAGGATTCTTTCTTAAGGGGGTTGTGGTGTTTCTGTAGGAGATGCCGCGTTAATTCAATATAGGCCCGGCGACGAGATGAAACGCGCCGATAGTTACCTGGAACGAGTGCCCGTCATCTTTCTGCATCTCATAGGTGCCTCGCATCGAACCGGTAGGCGTGGACAACGGACAAAAACTTGTGTACTCGAAGGCCTCGCCCGGATCCAACCGGGGTTGTTCCCCTACAACGCCTGGGCCCCGCACCTCTTGTGCGCGCCCTGCCGCGTCACAAATTTTCCAGTGGCGGTTCAACAACCGTGCAGGTTCATTTCCTTCATTGGAAACCCGAATCGTATACGAAAAAAAATATCGATTCTGCGCCGGGTCCGACTGCTCCGAAACAAACGAACTCTTGCATACGACGCGGATCGAGTGCGTTGTACAATCCGAATCAGTGCCGGTCATCGCCATGGGGCCTCCCGTTGAAGTTCCTACACCCCGAATCATATCAGGCCCGACCGTACCAAGGAAAGCGAAAACTCTGGATAAGCCCCTATCCTCGCTGTGCGCGGTCCCACGCAAGAACCAGCGCGCTCTCCAGCCCGCACCTACTGCTTGACTCTTCGAGAGGAGGCGGACAACAATAACCCCGGCGCTGAAATGACTAAGGATTCTTCGCTGGGTTGCGCAGCCGTGGCTCATCCCGTGGGCGGCTTCACCGAAAGGAAGGGTACTAATTTGTTGAAACCAGAAATGGAAGAACGTCTAAACGAACAGTTCAATCTTGAGCTGTACTCCGCATACTTATATTACGCCATGACCGCGTATTTTGAGTCGCTAAGTCTTAAGGGTTTTTCCCACTGGATGTCGCTCCAGGCGCAGGAAGAGCTGCTTCACGTCAGCAAGCTTTTTCAGCACATTAATGATCGCGCGGGGCGCGTCGTATTCAACGCGGTCGAAGCTCCGCCGAACGTGTGGGAGTCGCCCCTCAAGGTAATGGAAGCGGCCTACGCGCACGAGTGTTTAGTGTCCGAACGCATCAACGAAGAGGTCAGCTTCGCCCTTTCGCTGAACGATCACACCAGCGTGACCTTTTTGCAATGGTTCGTCGCCGAACAAGTAGAAGAAGAATCGGTAGCCGACGACATCGTCCAGAAGCTCAAGATTATCGGCGACAATTCCAGCGCCCTGTTCCTCTTGGATCAAGAGCTCGGCCAACGTCCCGCCGTTTCGATCGATGCGGAAGCCGGTGACGCGTAGCGGCGCTTCCAGACCGATAGGGTTCTACGGCGCGTTCCAATTCGGCGGTGCGAAGTTTCTTCCGGCGAACTATTGACTTTGGCTTTTCATGAGGTTACGATGACCATCAGCGGTACGAAGAAGCAACGCGAAACACTGCGGCGTCTTCGAGTCGTTTAGCAGGAGAATAGGAGATGCGTGTGGTGCAAACGCGCTTCCTGCTCCAGCGCGTAAAGCGTGGGGAAGGCCAAAAGCCGAAAGTCTCCCAACCTGCGCACAATGTATGTATTTCGGTCACACTGCACGGTATGTATTTTGGTCAAAGCGTAAATGGCTTGCATCTCTTAGGAAGGAGATTGGCTGAGTGACGGTTTCGCGGTTTCATAGCGGCCTGGAACGGGGCAACAACAGTCGCCTCGACACGCACGGTCGCCTCGCCACGTGTGGTGGATTCACCCTGATCGAAATACTGACCGCGCTCGTCGTGATGGGAGTCGCGACCACTATTTTCATCAACCTCTACTCCGCCAGCGTCACACTCGCCGAGACCAACCGAGGTCAACGTCTCGCGACAAGCCTGGCCGAGGAGTACATGGCGCACATCCTCAACGACCCCAAACGTTTCAACTGGTCTGCCGTTTTCGAGGCAGAATCTCCGACGGAACTGGCGCGAGTGGCCGACCCGTCGTCTGTAGAAATCCCCGTAACTATCCCGACATTTCGCCGATCCTTGAGGCGGGAAGAAAATCTGTATGCGGAATACACTCAGGAAGCCTGGGCCCGCCTACCGGCGCCCGTGCGAAGTACAGACGCCAACGACGGCTCGGAGAATTCTGCTGACCCAGAAAACTTGCCTGACCCAGAGTCAATGGCTGACCCAGAGTCAATGGCTGACCCAGATTACTTAGAATTGGTTGTCGTAATACGGTGGCAGCGAGGCGGTCGCGATCATTTCTTCTCCCTGACCTCCACGATTCCGCGTGACCGCGCAAAGGATGCCCAATCCACATGAGCGCTCGGCCCATGGATACCATCACCGGAAAACCCCGCAGGCGTAGATCCGGGTTTACCTTGGTCGAATTGCTCGTCGTCATTGTCATGATGGGCGTGGTCTCAGGTATTGGGATACGAACATTCTTCGGGATGACCAGCGCGTGGCATGATCTGAAATCCATGGCCGATTTGGACAGCGTCGCCTATTCAGCATTTCAGTCCATGCATGCCGATTTTGCCGACGTCATATCCGCTGAATTATCCGGCGCCTCCATTCGCGGCCGCACCGCCGAATACGAATACGATCAATTGAAGGCCCGCTACATGGACGACCAGATCATTCTGCCCGTTCAGACCTCGGTCTTGGGCGAGTTAAGCCTCACCGGCGGCTCCGTGCGGTATTACGTTGCCCGCGACGAAACCGAGGGAACACATCACCTGGTTCGCACAGTAGGAGACTTGACGGAAGACCTGCCGGTCAGCGTACTAACCAACGTTATCGACCGGGCCAACGTGATCAGTTTGCGCTTCGAGTTTCTCGCGGACGAATCCAGCGAATGGAAAGACGACGGTTGGGATTCCCTTGAACTGCCTGCCGCAGTCCGGGTAAGCATCACGTTGGCCGACGCAGATCAGAACGACCTTCAGATATCTCGGAAGACGGTGTTCCCCATTCATGTCCGATAACCGCACACAGACAAACGACACCATTCGCCTTCACCCGGGTCCGGGCCGGAAAGCCGCCGCCCGCCGTGGAAGCCAAGGCGTGGCGCTCTTGACCGCCCTCGTGATGCTGGTCCTCTTCTCGATGCTGGGAACGGCCTACATCAAGTACATGAGCATCGACATTGATACGGCAAAATATCAGCGCCGCGAGGTGCGCGCGCGCCACCTCGCCATCGGTGGAATCAATGCGGCTATCGGCAAGATTTCCGCGCAAATCAAGCGCGGCGAAACGCCTGCGGGTGCCTACGACTTCCAGTTGCCGGTGGTAATTTTCAAAGCGGAGGAACTCGAATACCTTGGGCAAGACGTCCATGTGGACGTGTCCGATGAGTCCAGCCGAATTAACGTGAATCACGCGCCCCTCGAAGTACTCGAAGCGCTCGGAATCGAACGCGGCACCGTGCGCCAATTGAAGAGCCGTCTGCCCCGGCAAGGCGAACGGGCGAACACGGACCGGCGCTGGCTTGCAAGTGTGCAGGAACTTTTGTCGAGAGAATTTCTTTCCGCAGAAGAATACCTCGCCTTGAATACCGAACTGCTCACCGTTCATACCGTCGCCGATCAGACCCGCCCTGCCGGCTACATTAACCTAAACTCAATCCCCCCGGAAGCGCTATCAGCCCTGCTCGGCATCGAACTCGAAGACGCATCAGTTCTTGCCGAACAGCGGCCCTTCACCTCCTGGAACGACGTCACAACCAAATCGAGGAAAGATGCGCGGACCTACAACGTGCGCGCCTCGGTCCTTGCGCCCAATACGATGCCCGCCGAACTTAGTCTCGCATCGCGCTGCTTTCGGCTCGAGAGCCAGGCCCGTATCGGCCTGGAAGTCAGCGGCGACCGGAGCGTCACCAGCACCGTGGAGGCCGTGGTCGTATTCGGCGACGATGGCGATTACCAAATCCAATTCTGGAGCAAAACGCCCAGTGAATTCTTAGAGTATGTGCCTCCGGTGGAAGAAGTCGTAGTACCGGATGCATCCGATAACGCGGACTCGGAAGAGGACAGCGGCGTGGTGGAAGAGGGATAGCCCTCGGCGGCTCGGAACGCCCTTTGGGGGTGCCGGTCGCTCTTGCCCAAAAGAAAAGCGAAGCGCAAGGGAGGAAATGCAACTATGGCCACGAATGCCGACAAACCGGCCGTTGCGGCGAAAAAGAAAGTGAAGCGCCGCCCCGTCAAGAAAAAGGCGGTAAAAAAATCTCCGGTCAAAAGATCGGTGACCAAAGAGGCGTCTTCCGAGCCAAAAATGAAACGCGTTGTCAAGAAGAAATTGATAACGCCTCGGATGCCGGAGCAGGATTCGTTCGACGCTTCCGAACCGGACAGCAACGCCCCCACGGAATCCAAAGAAACGGCGGCCGCCCCGCGCCCAGAGAAGCGCGCAGCGGTGCCCAGCGCCCGGGCTATCCAAGAAGCCGTGACGGCGCGCACCATTCGCGGCGTTCGCGGTCGGGACATAACGTCCTTCCTTCGGCAGCTCATCATGATGCTCGATGCGGGGACGCCGCTGCTGAAATCGCTCAAATCACTTTCGCGCCGGGGCGAGCGTCAAGGCATTCGCGATTTGGTCGCCGGCATGACGGAATATGTCGAGGCCGGCAATCCGCTGTGGCAGGCCTTCGCGCGGTACAAGGAATTTGACCCGGTATTCGTAAACCTGATCAAAGCCAGTGAGGCGAGCGGTACGCTCACCACGGTACTCGCGCGCTTAGTGAAGTACCGAAGCGCACGCGAGCTGATGGCAAAACGCGTCCGCAACGCCATGATCTATCCTGTGGTCGTTATGTGTGTCTGCGTTGCCGTCCTGGTGATCATTGCCAAGGTTCTCATACCCGAATTTGTTAGCATGTTCGAAAAATTTGAAATTGAAATGCCATCGTTTACGACCGGTTTTATCGCCGTATCCGATATCTTGTCTACGTATTGGCTCCCTGGCTTGGTTGCACTCGGCCTTCTTGGCGTAGGGTACAAGATCCTCGTGCAAAATCCCGTCTGGCGCATGAGGGCGGATCGCATGAAGTTGCGCCTGCCTGTCGTCGGTATCATCCTTCAGAAAAACGCCATTGTCGATTTTACACATACCTTCGCGCTCATGCTACGCAGCGGCCTCTCCATGATGGCTACGCTGGACCTGTGCAAGAATGCCATGCGTAACCGAGCGTATGTCCCTGCCATCCAGGATATGCGTGAATCCGTCGAGCGCGGCGAGGGCCTTGAGCAAGCGCTACGCAATGCGGAACGCAGCCAGCTCTTCCCCGGTGTCGTCGTTGATATGCTGATTACCGGCGAAGAGACGGGAAGCATTGACGTCATCTCCGATCAGATTGGCGACATCTACGAACAAGAAGTGGAAATAGAAGTCTCTTCGATCAACGAGACGATACAGCCGGTGATAACCGTCGCGATGGGCTTCATCGTCGGTATTATCGTATACGCGCTCTTCACTCCACTCGTATCAATGGTCGACCAAATCGCCGGCGGAGGCCCTCTTTAGCCCCAAACTCTATGGGGGGGTGAACCGTGGAAGATAAGGCGCGGAAAAGGGGAGTTGCTGCGGAAGCGTTAGCCTCCCGCGTCTTCTATCCGTATCTGTTCGCCCTCTTTCCCGTCGTCTCGCTACTGTCGAGCAACGCCGGGAAAGTTTCGCTTCACCTCGCGGCGATACCCCTGCTCCTTTCACTCTCGGTGACGGCCATCCTAGCGCTCTCGCTGCGCCCAATCCTTCCCGAAGCGAACCGGCGCGGCGCGGTGTTGCTATTCGCCGTCGTCCTGTTCTGGACTTTCGGGTCGATCGTCGGACTCGTCCGCAGATTCATTGAACCCGCCGCCGAGTTTTCCGTGGCCCAAAAAGCGATCTTCGTCGTCGCGACGGCGCTTTTAACACTCTATGCCGTCGCGCGGATTCGCAAGTCCAAGCGCTCCTTTGCGCCCTTAACCCGATTCCTAAATCCCGTATCAACCGCCGCCATCGCTGTTGCGGTCGCATCGCTAGCGCTCCATAGTCTTAGGGCAAGCGCGGGACCCGGCGCGCTGGAAATGGGGAGTCTCTCAACGCCGGGCGGAAATCGGCCCAACATTGTATACATCATTCTCGACGCCTACACCCGCGGCGATGTGCTCAAAGAAGCGTTCAATCTCGACAATGGCCCCTTCGAGGATGCCCTGGAGGAACGCGGCTTTTTCATGGCCGACAACAGCTACGCAAACTATAATTTAACGTCCTACTCACTCGCCTCCACGTTGAACATGCAGCTTCTGGACGGAGTGGCCCTCCGCCTTGGTGGCGACGCGCTCCCCGAGTCCCTTCTTCGCGACAGCCTCGTGATCAAACAACTGGGGGAGTGGGGCTACCGCACCGTCATCTTTCGGAGTGACTTGACCGAAATGCTGCGAGGAAAGGTCGATTCATTCGTCGAGCCGAACCGCGTCATCCACGCGTTTCACGAAAGACTCATCAATGCCACGCCCCTTCGGCTACTCGTGAATCGCTTGAACACACGGAAACAAGAGGAACACGGACGCCGCGCGCTGATTTACGACATCCATCGTGACGGAGTGCGTGAGAAATTCGAGATCCTCGAAGCCCTGGAATTCGGCGAGACGCCCCATTTCGTTTTCGCGCACATCTTGAGTCCCCACTGGCCCTTCGTGTTCGACGCGAAGGGGGAGGCCGTGTATCCGACCGTACGCTATCGCCTCGAAGTGAATTTTCCTTCGTGGGAGGGGCCAACCTTGGAAGAATTCACGGAAGGCTATGCCGAGCAACTTCAGGCGGTGAACGCCATGACCTTGCGCGCGTTGGACGGGCTTCTCGAGAAGAACCCGAACACCATCGTCATTCTCCAAGGGGACCACGGCACGCGCAGGAGCATGCACGCCGAAACTCCCTTCTCGTTGGAGAAACGAGCCCGAGAGGAGCACGCCATCCTCAACGCGTTCCGTTTCCCAGAGGGCGATCCGCCGGCTACAATCAAACGAACCATCACCTCCGTCAATACATTCCGCGTTCTATTCGATGAGCTATTCGGGGCGAATCTGGGATTGCTCGATCCAAAGTTTTTCATGTTCGATCCTACAGAAGATGAGGTGGACCACGACGTAACAGAGGTCATCAAGCGCGCGATGGGTCGGTGAGGCGAGTCCCAAGGCTGAAGCCTTCGACCGCGCGGTTGTGGTACGCTTTCCCGTGTACCAGGGGAAGCAAGAACAAGGACGGCCATGCGACTACCCATGAAATTCCAGTTCGCCGCGATGCTTGCCGCGGTGTACCTCTGTTCCCCAGAGGCGCAGGCCTACCTTGACCCCGGTACGGGGAGCCTCATCGTCCAACTGCTATTCGGCGCGATTTTCGGAGCCGTGATGACGGTGAAATTGTGGTGGGCCCGAGCCAGGGCCTTTATCGATAATTTATTTCGACCGCGTGGGGGAGACCCTGAATAGTGGGCGAGGGAATTCGCCACCCGGCCTCCTTCCGCGACCCGTCGGGCTTTATATTCACACGCGATACCATTCTCTACAGGCAGGTCAACACCTGCTGCGCCGAGGACTACGATGCGCTCATCCAGTCGGGCTTGTACGATTCGCTGACCGCGGCCGGACTCCTCATCAGCCACGAAGAGGTGTCGGGCAAGCTCGCCCAGTCCGAGGACGCCTACAAAGTTCTGCGGCCCGAGCTCATCCCATTCATATCCTATCCCTACGAATGGGCCTTTTCGGCGCTCAAGGCCGCCGCCTTGGCCACACTCGATATTCAGGTGCGCGCCCTCGAATTCGGCATGTCCCTGAAAGACGCCAGCGCGTACAACATCCAATTTCGCGGCGCAAAGGCCATCCACATCGACACGTTATCCTTCGAGAAATACCGGGAAGGCGAGCCGTGGGTCGCCTATGGGCAATTTTGCAGCCACTTCGTAGCGCCCCTGACTCTGATGGCCTACAAGGATGTCCGGCTAGGCAGTCTCTTGCGCTCGCACATCGACGGCATTCCCCTGGACCTGGCAAGCCGTCTGCTTCCCAAACGGACCTACCTGCGACCGGCCATCGCGATTCATATCCACATGCACGCCAAGGCACAATCGAAATACGCGGACGCGGCGGGACCAAAGCCAGCCACGAAAGGCGCGCTCACACGCAGGGGACTCGAAGGCTTTATCGACAATCTGCGCACGCTGGTGTCGCGGCTCACCTGGAAGCCCGGCGGCACCGAGTGGGGCGATTATTACATCGACACAAACTACGAGCCCGAATCCTTGAAGGCCAAGGAAGATATCGTGGCGCAATGGTTGGAGAAGATCCAGCCGAACCGTGTGGCCGATCTCGGCGCAAACACGGGCCGATTTAGCCGCTTGGCCAGCGACAAAGGAATTCCAACGATAGCCGCTGACATCGACCCCGCCGCAGTGGAAATAAACTTTCTGCAGTGCGTGGCATCGAACGATACAAGGATGCTGCCGCTGCTCCTCGACCTCGCGAACCCAAGCCCCGCGCTCGGCTGGCACCATGCGGAGAGGCAGTCCTTTCTGGAACGGGGGCGGGTGGATCTAGCCATGGCGTTGGCGCTCGTCCACCATCTCGCTATATCGAACAACGTTCCGTTGCCGCTCGTTGCGGAGTTTTTTGCGGAGTTGTGCGACTGCTTGATCGTGGAGTTCGTCCCCAAATCGGATTCACAAGCGCGTCGGCTTCTCGCAACCCGAACGGACATTTTCGACGACTACAACGAGGCCGGGTTCGAGATCGCATTCCAGCACCCATTCGTCGTCGAAGAAAAACGCCCGATTCCGGGAACCGAAAGAACCCTATACCTCATGCGGAGACGCACTTCTCCAAAATAAGGGGGAGACGCCAACAATTTGCGGACCCGGAGGCGGGTTTGACCTCAAGCGCGCGCATGACGTAGATTCATCTACTATCGCTAACCCTAGAGGCAAGTCAATCAGCTTGGAGTACTCATCATGAAGTCACGTTGTGAAAACCGGTCCATTCGAACCTTAACCATCGCGGCAGCGCTAATCCTCTTCGGCGCGATTCAGGCGCCTGCCCAACACGGCACGGCAAATGGCGAATGGCGAGCCATCGGTGGCGACCCGGGCAACACAAAGTACGCCCCGCTCGATCAGATAACCGGTGACAATTTCAAAGATCTTCAGGTCGCTTTTACCTGGGATTCCGTCTCAAATAAGGTGATGAAGGAGAAGCCCCGTATCCAGATTGGGCGGTTCATGGCCACGCCGCTTATGGTCGATGGGGTGCTTTATGTGAGTACGGCGCTCGGCCAGGTCGCGGCTATCGACGCCGGGACCGGCGAGACCCTCTGGGAGTACGACCCGAAAACCTACGAGAATCTTGTGCGGCCCGCGAACCTCGGATGGCAGCACCGGGGCGTGGCATTCTGGGATGATGGAGGCGATGGCCGAATCCTCATGGCCACGCACGACCTGAGGATGATGGCCCTCAACGCCAAGACCGGCGCACTTTACCCCGACTTTGGCGAAAATGGAATCGTCGACTTGAGCAAGAGCCTTGGCCGCCCTGTTTCGCCCCGCGTCATCAGCCATTCCTCCCCCGTTGCGATATGCCGCGACACCATCATCGTCGGGCATGTCGTTGCTGACGGCGTGGTCATTAAGGAAGGTGCGCCGGGGCACATCCGTGGTTTCGATGCGCGAACGGGTAAGTTCAAATGGATTTTTCACACGATTCCCCAGGAGGGTGAATTCGGTAACGAGACCTGGAAAGACGGATCGTGGAAGTATACCGGCGCGGCCAACGTGTGGTCCTACATGGCCGTTGATGAAGAGCTCGGCTACGTCTATTGTTCGACCGGTACGCCCACGAACGACTCCTACGGTGGCCATCGCCTCGGCGATGGGCTGTTTGCCGAAAGCATCATTTGCATCGACACCGAAACCGGCGAACGCGTCTGGCATTTCCAGGCGGTCCACCACGGCATCTGGGACTATGATTTCCCCACACCCGGCAACCTGATGGACATCACCGTTGACGGCCGGGATATCAAGGCCATCGCGCAAGTCAGCAAGCAGGCCTTTACCTACGTCTTCGACCGCGTGACCGGCAAACCCGTTTGGCCGATAGAAGAACGTCCGGTCGCGCCAAGCGATGTGCCGGGTGAAGTGGCTGCGGCGACGCAACCGTTCCCGACAAAACCGCCGGCCTACGATTTGCAGGGTTTAAGCGAAGACGACCTCATTAACTTTACACCCGAATTGCGCGCGGAGGCCCTAGAGATCATGAAAGAGTACGAGATGGCGCCGATCTTCACACCGCCGAGAGTCAAAGGCGTTGGAAAGCCCGTTATCAATATTCCGGCCGATGGAGGCGGCACGAACTGGAATGGCGCGGCAGTGGATCCTGAAACGGGCACCTTATACGTTCCGTCCTCCACCGGCACGTCTGTATTTGCGCTGGTGAAGCCCGACCCAAACCGCTCGAACCTTAGCTACAAGCCGGCGGCAGGGCGTTGGTCTGTCGGCGTACGAGGCCCCCAGGGCCTGCCCTTGATGAAGCCGCCTTACGGGAGGATCACCGCCATTGACATGAGCAAAGGCGACCACGCCTGGATGACACCCCACGGCGACGGACCCAGATACCATCAGGCAATCCGGCATCTGAATTTGCCGGCGCTCGGCAGTGGGAAGGGCGGCCCACTCGTGACCAAGACGCTGCTGTTCGTTGGCGGCGGCGGTCGCGGTGATCTTGGCGGTTCGGGTGAAGGCAGCATCAGCGTATACGACAAGGCCACAGGCGAATATCTGGGCGCCATCCCTTTGCAGGTGCGGCCCAACGGAAATCCCATGACGTACATGCACGAGGGTAAGCAATACATCGCCATTTCAGGCGGCGGCGGTTCGTTTTATGGCAGCAAAGTCGAAGAGCCAGTACTTATGGTGCTCAGCCTGCCGTAACAGCGCCGGATATTACCAGCGAAAGTCCTCAATATATAGAGGCGTAGAAATGGACGCCGCTTCGTCCTATTGTATCGATCCGGCAAGTTCGGTATGCTCCGCGTTCGACGCCAGCGGTTGATTTCAGGTTGCAAGTACGTGGAGCGCAAATACTCAGATGAACCACAATAAGGTATGCAGGAGCGTAGTCGCTTCCGTGCTGGCGGTTGCGATGGTCACCGGATTCGCCCAAGCACAACAGGGGACGGGTGGCGGAGAGTGGCCAAGTTACGCCGGCGGCACGGGCGGCACAAAGTATTCGCCTCTCGATCGGATTAACGCGGAAAACTTCAGCCAGCTCGAACTGGCTTGGCGTTGGACCACGGCGGACGCCTTCTTGAGCAAAGAGGAATCGGGCGGCGAGTGGTGGGGCCGTTCAAGCGATATCTTCGATGAACTTCAAGCGGAGACCCCTGGGCTGTGGCGCGGCGACAGGCATCCGCGCGTGGGTAATCTCAAGGCGACGCCGCTTATGGTGGGCGGCCGCCTCTTCCTGAACACGCCCCTTTCGGTCGGGGTGTCCCTCGACGCGAAAACGGGCCAGCCTCTGTGGGTCTACAATCCGAAGAGCTATGAAGATGGCACGACGGCGATGACCGCTATGTGGAATCAGCGCGGCGTGGCCTACTGGGCTGACGGCGAGTCGGATGACGAGCGTATTTACTGGGGCACGGGCAACGGGTATCTGGTCTGCGTGGACGCGAAGACCGGCCGTCCCTGCGAAAATTTCGGCGAAGACGGCAAAGTCGATTTGATGAGGACCATCCCGCGCGCCAAACGCGGCGAGCGCGATTACGTCAACGCACTGCTGTACTCCGTGCAATCGCCCCCCATCGTCGTGCGCGATGTGGTAATTACCCCCGCGTCCATCGCCGACCGGCGCATCACGAAGGAATCCATTCCCGGTTGGATCCGCGGTTGGGATGTGAGGACCGGCGAAGAGTTGTGGTCGTTTCATACCGTGCCGCAACCGGGCGAGTTTGGCGCGGACACCTGGGAGGACGGCTCGAACGAATATTCGGGCAACGCCAACGTATGGACCTCCTTCGCGGCGGATGAAGAACTGGGCTATCTGTACGCTCCGACGGGCGCGGCGACGAACGACTATTACGGATCCGAACGCCCAGGGGACAACTTGTTTGCACAGAGCCTCATTTGCATTGATGTGGAAACGGGAAAGAGGGTGTGGCACTTCCAAATGGTGCACCACGGCGTCTGGGATTACGATAACCCGGCACACCCGAACTTGGTCAATGTCACGGTGGACGGCAAAGACATTAAAGCCGTCGCGCAGGTCACGAAGCAGGGCTTTACCTATGTCTTTGATCGCGTAACGGGCGAGCCCGTATGGCCTATCCCGGAGCGACCGGTTCCGACGGACTCGAACATGCCCAACGAAAAGCTTTCGCCGACCCAACCCTTTCCGACGAAGCCGGCGCCTTTCGAATATCAAGGCGTGACCATCGACCAGCTTAACGATTTTACGCCCGAGTTGCGGGAAATGGCGATCGAAGCGATCAAACCGTTTCGCTACGGATCGCTGTTCGAACCGAACTCCCTTCATGTTGACGGCGGGACGCAAGGCAGCATTCGCCGCCCTTCCGATTCGGGTGGGGCGAACTGGCACGGCGCGGGCATCGACCCGGAGACGGGCATACTCTACGTGCCATCGTACAACTCGTACAACGTCACACACTACTACGACCCGAGGGGCCTCTATGGCAACGCGGCGACGCTCACGTATACGCACGGCGGGCGCGGAGGCACGCCGCGTATGCCGAACCGCCTGCCGGTTTTCAAGCCGCCGTATTCGCGCATCACGGCCATCGACTTGAATACGGGCGAGCACGTCTGGATGCAGCCGAACGGCAACGGCGACGCTGTGCGGAATCACCCATTGCTAAAACACTTGAACTTGCCGCCTCTCGGCGATGAACGCAGCCGCTTCGGTCCCCTGGTCACTAAAACGCTGTTGATCATGGGCGTGGGAACCGGCGGTACGGACGATGGCCCCCAGTTGCTTGCACGCGACAAGGCCACCGGCGAAATCGTCGGGGCTATAGACTTGCCCGCGCCGGGGCTCGGAACGCCCATGACCTACGAGGTTGATGGGCGGCAATATGTGGCGTTGACGGTCCGCTCAAGTCCGCCGGAATTACTGGCGTTTAGGTTGCCATAGCGCGATATGGCAATAGTGGGCACGGAGTTCCTAAGCCGACTTCTGCTCGCCCAACAACGCCCGCGCATGGTCGACGCTCACCTCCGTGACCGAGCCATCGAGCAAGCGCGCGATCTCGTGGACGCGGCCATCGCTCTCCACGCGCTGAACTTCCGTGGACGTCCGTTTGCCCCGCGTCGATTTTGAGACGTAGAAGTGGGTCTCCGCCGCCACCGCGATCTGGGGCAAATGCGTAATCGAGATCGTCTGATGAAACTGGGCGAGCGACTTCATCTTCTCCGCGACCTGCGTTGCGACCGCTCCGCCCACGCCCGAATCGATCTCATCAAATATGAGCGTTGGGATTTGGTCGCCCTCGGCGAAGACGGATTTTAGCGCCATCATAATCCGGGAAATCTCACCGCCGGACGCGACCTGTTTCAACGGTTTTAGAGACTCGCCGGCATTCGCCGCAAGCCGATACTCGATCCGGTCGATTCCATCTGAGCACAAGGCCACCGCCTCGAAATCCACGTCGAACTGTCCATGCTCCATGCCCAGTTCCGCGAGGATCGCCGTCACTTCCTTGCTCAACGCGCGGCCCGCGGCGTTACGTTTTTTCGAAAGCGCCTTTGCCTTTTCCAGCGCAGTTGCCTCCAGCGCGTCGCGCTCGCTCTGTTTTTCGGACAACACCTCGTCACGGTTTTCGATGGTTTCAATTTCCAATGAAATCTTCGTTAGATATTCAAGGACATCGCCCACCGTCGCCCCATACTTTCTCTTTAGATCGCGCATCAACGACAAGCGGGTATTCAGTTCGTCCAATTCTTGCTCACTAAACTCGATCGCCTCCGTATGCGCGCGCAACTCCTCAGCAACGGCGTCCACACTCTGCTGCGCAGCGCCAAGTTGAGCTGATAACGCAGCGAACTGCGGGTCGATCTCGGCTAGTTCGTCAATCTCGCGACACGCCCGAGCCAATTGGTCCAAAGCAGATGTGTCCGATTCCTCCGCGCCGTACAAGCGCTTGTACGCCTCCGACGCCCGCGAAACAATCTGCTCCGCGTTCGTGATAAGTCCGCGCCGCGCCCGCAGCTCTTCCTCCTCGTTCGCGACCAGCGCCGCCTTCTTGATTTCATCCCGCTCAAACTTGAGGAACTCGTGGCGGCGCGCCATCTCGCGGTCATCCGTTTCAAGCTCCGCGATTTCGCGTTCCAGCGCGCGCAACCGCTGAACGGCCGCCTTCACTTTTTCGGCGACCGCGGCGCATGCGCCATGGGCATCCAGCAGCCCGAGTTGTCGGTCCGTTCGGAGGAGTGATTGGTGTTCGTGCTGCCCGTGCATATCGACCAACTCATCGCCGATACGCGACAACACGGAAATGGGAATCAGCGTCCCGTTCGCGTAGGCCTTGCTACGGCCCTCTGCGGAAACAACCCGGCTCAGAAGCAACTCACCCGCCTCCACGCCCACGTCATTTTCATCGAGCGCGGCCTGGAGGTTCGGCGAAGGGTTTTCGGTAAGAAATATGGCGTCAATCTTTGCGCGCTCCGTGCCTTTGCGCACAGCTTCGCTGGACGCGCGTGCGCCGAGCACAAGGTTCAACGCGCCAACGATGATGGAC
>JAPYPO010000474.1 GCA_029937645.1 Candidatus Hydrogenedentota bacterium | reverse complement strand
CAATCTCATTGGCTCCGGTCGCCGACGGGTCCATATGGGTAATCTCGGGTAGAGTCGCTAAGGCGCGAAAGGAAGGGCGAAAAAGTTAGCAGCCCGTGGCAAAAGTCGAACGCGGGTTATTCGCGCATAGTCTGCAAATGTTGAATATGCCGCAATTTAGCTTGGCCTTCCTGCTTAACTTGTGGTATCATTGCTTTCGTCGCCATTTGAGACTTGTTGGAGCACCTTGGCAAATGTCAATTCTCATTTTATGTTGGACCTTCTAAACACGAATTACGATACGTTGGGGCCGGAGGCAAAACGTCTTGCCGCTCGATTCTGGGCCGACTGCCGCCGCGAACGGATTCTATGACAAGAGATACTACTCCAAAAATACTGGTCGTCGATGACCTTGAAGAAAATACGCGGCTTCTGAGCCATCTTCTTGAATCAAAAGGCTTCCGTGTATCGGTCGCGCATGACGGCGTAGAAGCACTGAAGGCGGTCGAGGAACATCCCCCAGACGTGGTGCTGCTTGACTTGATAATGCCGTTGCTTGACGGATTTCAAGTTCTGGAAAAGCTCAAGCAAAACCCCGCCACCGAGAACATACCCGTAATAATCATTACCGGCATGTCGAAACGCGATGCCAATGTCCGGGCCATCGAGTTAGGCGCCCATGATTTTATTCAAAAACCTTTCGAACCGGTCTTGCTAGAGGCGCGCATCCGAAGTTGTGTGCGGGCAAAGGTTTTGTCCGATCAAAATAATGAATATCAGCGTTTGCTCGAACTGAGCACCGACACACTGGACCTCGCGGTGAAGGATCGCACCGCGATAATCTCGAAGATTCAGCGAACCACCGTTTTCAGCCTCTCGAAATTGGCGGAATCGCGTGACACGGAAACGGGCGATCACCTGGAACGAATGCGCTGCTACTCGCGTGAACTCGCCCGGGAAATGATTACGCTTTCTAAGTACAAGGCGAAGTATACTGCGGAATTTGCAGAAGAAATATTTGATTCCTCGCCTCTGCATGACATCGGGAAGGTGGGCATTCCAGATCGAATACTCCTGAAACCGGGGAAGCTTACCGGCGATGAGTTCGACATCATGAAGACGCACACGACCATCGGCGGCGATACGCTGAAGGCGGCCGATGTCGAAGCGGGTACGAACTCATTCTTGGCGATGGGGCGTGATATCGCCTTCTCTCACCATGAAAAATGGGATGGATCGGGATATCCCTATGGGCTCTCCGGCGAGGACATTCCACTTGCCTCGCGCATTGTCGCGTTGGGCGACGTCTATGACGCGTTGTCGTCGCGGCGTCCGTACAAGGAACCCTTCAGCCACGAGAAGTCAAAGGCCATCATCCTGGAGGGCCGGGGAAGCCACTTCGATCCCGATGTGGTCGATGCCTTCTTGGCTATCGAACCTACGGTCGTCGAAATTCGGGAACGCTTCCAAGGCAAAGGCCACCTCTCGCCACTTGCGATGTTGTCGGACAAGCTGGATCACTTGCCTGAAAAGACGGAAGCCGAGGCAAGCTGACCCACCATTCGCTACGCTGGTTGAGTTCCACCTGTGGGCGACGTTCATTTTTCTCGAACGAAGCCAAGCCGTATAAAGACGCCACTCTCTTGCCGCCATGGTTTCAAAGGGCGCGGACATCGCAAGATGATCCCTCAACCTCGAGACCCGTTGAAACGATCCGGGCGGGCTCGTTATTGCATATCTCCTGCGTTCGAGATAAGGGTCGCCGCGACATAGGCCATAGCGATGGCCAAGCCATCGGGAAACGCGGTCCCCGAAGAATCCGGACCACCCGCTAAGACGCTGTTGAGAACGCCCACCGCATACGGTTCAAGCTGTGTAAGATTTGCCGCATCGCCGCGGTAGAGCATCGCCAGTTCCGCCAACACTTGAGCGGCCTGAATGCCGTGCAGTTCTGGGAGCGCTTCAAGGCGTGCACTCACGGCGCCCTCGAAAATTGAGTCGAGAACATATTCGCTGTCGGTGATCGTAAATGGAAGTCTTGCGTCCACCGGCCACGGGTCATCGAGATTCGCCAGGTTATTGACGAGCAGCACATCGAGCTGGGCTTTGCGGCGAGCCCAACTTTCGGGCGCATCTTCGCCCGCCAGATCGGCTATTTCAAGGGCCTGGCCAATTCCTGCGCGCGTGGCTACGAGTCGATCGAAGGACTGGCTATCATGCCGTTGAGCGAGGTCGAATGAATGCAGAGGGCTGCCGTCCCGGGCGTCCATCCACGAGGCAAGGAAGTCACCTGATAGCCGGACAGTCGGCCATATCGCGGCGAGAAATGTATCCCGCTCTTCTGCGCTAAGGATTCTAGCGTGCATGAGCATAGCCATAATCATTCCCGGCGGCGCTTCGAGATCGAGTATGACATGGGGCGACGCCGGTACGCCGTCTGCGTAGAGGGTGGCGGGCATCGAGCCTACGGGCATTCCACGCCGATGAAGCCTACGAATACGTTGGGCAAGAAAGAGGCAGTGCCGTTCGGCGCGATCGTGGAATCCGGCCAGATCAAGGGCGTAGGTCATCCAGAGCGCATGGCGCGGCCAGTCGCGGGCCAGCGGGGGCTGGGCCGCGGGACTGCGCACGATCGCGCCTGTCTGGCGATCTTGCATAACGAGTAGGAGCGTCCGGAGCCTGTCCATGAGACGCGCAAAGTCTGTGGTGTCATTGGGTGAGTCTGCGGACGCGTCGCTCGGATTGCCTACGCTCTCCCCCACTTCGTCCATGAATCGGTCGTATCCGAGCGCAGCCGCCCACCGCAGGGATTCCCGCGCATCGGCGAGACTCGCTCCGATTGCCACGAAAACGCTCGCGCCAACGCCTCCGTCGCCCCGCGCTTCGGGAAGCATCCGCTGGGTGCTGTAGGGGGTGCCAACGGCGCTGTGTTGACCCA
The DNA here is from genome assembly GCA_029937645.1 of Candidatus Hydrogenedentota bacterium. Classification (GTDB taxonomy): domain Bacteria; phylum Hydrogenedentota; class Hydrogenedentia; order Hydrogenedentales; genus JAPYPO01. The sequence goes on along the minus strand of JAPYPO010000474.1, from coordinate 481 downwards.
GTTCTTGGCGGCGCAAATCCTCGCTCAAGTCAGCGACTCCCGACCCGAGATGGAAACCCGTCACTTCCGCGGCTGTGCCTTGCACGATCCATACGCCCGCCCCAAAGTCCAGCCACGTATCGAAGGGCTCTTGTCCGGCTACCAACGCCTCGGCGCGCGCCCACTCAGAGATGCCAGGAGCGCGCGGTCGAAAATGGGTTACCTCGTCTCCGCCGCCTTGCGCAAAAGCCGCGAATCCGTTTCGTGTATCGTCATACCAATCGGCGAGGGGCATTTCGGGATAGTTGCTTGTACACGGCGCGAAATGTGCGGACCACTGTAGCGGCGGTTCGTTTTCGTATCCGCTGATGGTTATCCGGCTTGCAAATACATCGCGATCCGGGTGAACGACGAGGGTTCGGACGACGCGAATCGGTGAATCGCGCAAGGCGGACGTCGATCGAATCACGGGAGGCCAATCGCCGGTGTACTCGTGCTGCGT
>JAPYPO010000021.1 GCA_029937645.1 Candidatus Hydrogenedentota bacterium | reverse complement strand
GGGGGACACAGCTCTTGCCGCTAGTAGGTTCGATGTGGCGATAGCAGCCTACGGGAAAGTGCCGGGGCTGCTTGAAGGCATTCCGGTCGATTCCGGGTCGCCCGACGAAAATTCGATACAGAGCGCAATCGAGCGCGCCTCCGAAAAGATTGTGGAAACCGAAACGGCCAGGAAGAGAGCCGAGGAACTCAGGCAACAGCAGGGACTTCCTGGCGGCGGCCCGCAGGGTGGCCCCGGTAATCGCTAATCCAGGAGCCAACTCTGCTGAGAATCGGAATCACCCAATCGCCCCCACTGCTAGAATAGTAGGGGGCGATTTTCGTGCATTTGGGGCTTCCTTTCCGGCCGCTTGTAAGGTATAACCTGCCCATCGGGAGTGGGCGGAAATTGTTGGCCCTCGGGCCCCGCCCCTTTTGCATCGAGGCGGCTGCTTATGGCGGAAGATACGACGATCAAGAAATCGGTCCAGGGTCCTGTAACGGAGGACAGGCTCTACGCCGATTTAATGGCTCTCGGCGTCCAGCGGGGGATGACGCTGCTGGTTCATGCTGCGCTCAGCAAGATTGGCTGGGTCTGCGGGGGTCCCGTCGCGGTTATCCAGGCGCTCCAGCGGTCCGTGGGCGAGAAGGGCGCGCTGATTATGCCTGCCCACACCAGCCACCTCTCCGATCCCGAAGAGTGGAGCGATCCGCCGGTCCCGGAGAGCTGGTGGAATACCATCCGCCGGGCGACGCCCGCCTTCGATCCCTTGACCACGCCGACGAGAGGCATGGGGGCGGTCGCGGAGTGCTTTCGCTCTTGGCCAGGCGTACGGCGTGGTTCGCACCCCCAATGCTCGTTTTCCGCATGGGGCCAGAATGCCGAGGCGTTTACCCGCGAACATGGATTCGATTTTTCGCTTGGAGAGGCGAGCGCGCTCGCCGAGGTGTACAAACGCGATGGGCGCGTCCTTCTGTTGGGGGTGGGATACGATCGGAATACCTCCCTGCATTTGGCGGAGTACCGAGCCGAGTATCCTTCCAAGCACACGCTCTCCTACGGTGCGCCCGTGATGATTAATGGTCGGCGCCGCTGGATCAGATTTAAGGACATCCAGTTGGATACGGAACAGTTCCCGAGCATCGGGCGCGCCTTCGAGCGAAGCCACGCCAACGCTGGGCTCGTCAAACGTGGCGGGGTGGGCTACGCGTCAAGCCGCCTGGTGCCGCAGCGGGCTCTCATCGATTTCGCGTGCGATTGGATGGCCAGCCATCGCCGGTAGCGCCACAAAACGCACGCTCGAAGATTACTACCGCCGTATGCTCCGGCATTTCGGGCCGTCGGGCTGGTGGCCTGGCGACTCGGAATTCGAAGTGGCTGTCGGCGCGATCCTGACGCAGAACACGGCCTGGTCGAACGTGGAAAAGGCGATCGCCAACCTCAAGAAGGCGAAGCTCATGCGGCCGAAACGCATTGTGGAATGCGAAACGTCGCACCTGGAAGAGGCGGTTCATCCCTCCGGTTACTTTCGCGTCAAAGCGAAGCGCCTGCGGGCATTCTGCGAATTCTTAGTCGCGCGCCATCAAGGAAGTATGAAACGCCTCGCGAAGATCCCCTTGGCGGAGCTGCGGCCGACGCTCCTCTCGGTTCATGGTATCGGCCCGGAAACGGCGGACGACATCCTACTGTATGCCTGCCACAAGCCGGTGTTTGTTGTGGATACGTACACGCGGCGGATCCTCTCGCGCCACGGGCTTACGGACTCGAAGATCGGCTACGAGTCATTGCGTGCGATCTTCGAAACGCACCTCGATCCCCAGGTGGAGACTTTCAAGGAATACCATGGGTTGCTTGTGTTAACCGGTAACCAGTTTTGCCGACGAAGGCCTCGCTGCGATCAATGCCCCCTCCGGCCAACGCTAAAGAAGGGCCAGCCCAATCTGGAGTAGGGCATTCGCGTTTCGCGTTCGGACATATTCCGAAGCGGCAGGGTTGCGGCAGCGGCCGTCACGAGGAATAGGAATACCAGTGCCCACGGGCCTGTTGTCGGCACGCTGCCTGCCACATACACCGTCACGAGGATGGGGCCATACGTGAGTTGCGTTCCGGAGCCGTCTTCGTAGCGGGCGTAGTAGGAGCCCGAATCCGGGATATCCGCCGGGTCCACCATCAGAGCGCGGGAGCTCGCTCCGGTTAGGGTGCCGCCATCGAAAACGGCCGCGCTGTTTTTCTTCCATTGAACAGGCACGGCTTCGTTCACATCGCCGGGGATGCTGAGGGTAAAGGCTTCTCCAACGAAAACCGACAAACTGATTCCCCGCGGGCCGGCGACAGGGTTGAGCGTCCAGGAGACGGATTCGGTCAGAAGGCCGTCGGGATCGTTGCGCACCAGAGGGGTCGTGTCGATCAAGACAGCCTCAAGAGAGTGCGCGTTTCCCCCGAGTGTGTTGGTGTCCAGGATAACGGTTTCCGCGCCATCTTCGTCCAGTAAATTTCCATCGAGGTACCACTGAACGCTGACCTGGTGGCCGAGCGGTGCCTTGGGAACCACATCGAAGAACTCAAGCGAGCCCGGCGCATAGTCGACCGCCGGCACGTTGGGCGCGAAGGTTTCGACGGGCGAAACGCCTGCGGTTCGGTAGAGACTCAAGATATGCGTCTCCTGGCAGACCTCGCAGAAGGGCTGGCTCAGGCTGCGCATTTTGCAGTTCCTCTTGGGGCGAAATAAACCAACGCTCTGATAGCGCGCGCCTTCGAACAACCCTACCTCGGAGTCATAGGAGGAGCTGTCCGGGGTGGGGATCGGCGTGAAATCTTCGATCCAAACCCGCCATGGAATATCCTCTAGCTCGGACGTGTCCGTAACATTCGGTTCTCCGGCGAAGGGGTCGCAGGGCGGGCAAGCGGTTTCATACTCGTCGGCGAGTTCCGCAAAGGTGTGGCCCATTTCGTGCAGCGCCAATTCCGTGGCCAGCCCGTGGGTGGACAGAACGCTCATGATCCCGCCGCTTCCGCCGTATTGCGATTCGTTGACGATGACGAAGATTTCGTCGTAGGTGGGCACGGCTATCGCGGCGGTCAAGACGGCGCCTTCGTCGACGGTCAAGAGCTGCGGAACCGTCGGCTCCGAAAAGGACGCGCCAAAGGCCGTGTCGACAAAGATAGCCTCCAAAGGATGATCCGCGCCGGATTCGCTGGAGGCAGTGTCCAAGGTATAGACGTTGACGTAGCTGCTGTAGGTGTCGAAGGGTGGTTCACTAAGGTACTCCGCCATGATGGCTGCGGCGTCGGCATGAAAGCTGCCCAATTCGGCCGCCGTGTACCCATCGCCAAGGACAAGGAAGACGAGACTCGAACTGTCTGGGCCATTATCGAGAAGTTTTTCGACATCGCCGTCGGCTTTGGCGGCGCGGAGTTCCTTTCCACGCCACTCCAACGAAGTCTGTTTTGATCCGCCGCCCGTCCATTCCAATACGGTGTCACCGCCAGGCCAAGGAATTTTTATCGAGAAATCTACCGTGTCGCGCTGAAACGATCCACCCGACAAGGTGTTGCTCTCTAGGTCCAGTTCGTCGAAATAGAGCCGGTCCGGGATGTCCAGGGGGATTTGCGCTACGAGCCCATCGCTATCCGCGATGCGGAGCGCCGCCTTCGCGGAAACGTCTCCACGCGGCAGTTTCGCTTCGCCCGGAAATATCGCCAGCCCGGTAACGCTCAGCGTCCCGCCGTTCCAGCGCAGGTTTAGCCTTGCCGATTCTTGGGGATGCGCGGCCTGGGCAATCGCGAAAAAAAATACGCCCGCCGCAAGAATATTTCTAATTCGGAGCGTCGCGATGCCCGCAAGACGACGCCATTGCGTCAACAACGATCGGCTCTCATTTCGATAATCCATAATGAACAGATCGTACCATATCTGAGCGAGGGAGCCGGGGGAACGTACTTGCAAGCCGGTAGGACTCTTGGTGAGAATCCATTTAACCGATGACCTATCACCCGACTTTTATTCGGTCTGCGGGTGGGCGGTGGTCAAGTGAAGGCGGCCGTCGGCTACGCTTTTTCCTGCTTTGGGGGGGCGGAGGTTTTCGGCAGAGGCGACGAGGGTGAATCGAAGCCCGCTTCGAGCATGTCGAGCAGCGAGTCGCCATCGGGACGCAAACGCGCGAGGCTTGATGACGCGATCTGTCCTTCTACGGTGTCGGGGGCCCGCAGTACGATTTGGTTATATAGGGTGATTGCCTGGTCGTCGTTGCTGAGGTGAGTTTCGTTGAGATTCGCCAATTGGAGGGTCGCCCGTGCCCAATCGGAAATATTCTCTACGCCTTGGTCCAAGAGTTCATGGATATGGTGGGCCGCCTCTTCATAGCGGTTGTGGTTCTCAAGGAGGGCTGCCGCCGCCATGATGGCCCGAGGTCGTTGGGCCATGTAGCTGGTGTACACCTCGATAGCTTGGTCGATATTTCCTTGCGCGGCGAGAGTCTGCGCCTCCGAGAACTCACCGATTATGGGGAGCGTGTCATCCTGCGGAATATTTACCGACAGCCAGGAGTACGCATCGCCCCGATGTGAGGCGAGGGCGTTGAGGAGGACTTGCCCATAATAGATTACCGGAACTGACCAGCACAGGACACAGGAAAGTAAGATTGGCAGCGCATCGTGGTCGCCGTATCGGCTCAGCAGAAGGTATCGTGTGACCCCCCCGTAGATGGCGAAGGCGACGGCCCATGCCCCGAGAACATATAAGGTGGGAGGCGATTCGCCTTCATCCACCCACCACTTGAATGCCAATACGCCCGCGCCACATAACAGAAGGTCGGTGACGAACAGAACGATCAGCGCTTCGAGCACAGTAACAGATTCTAAAGGGATTGTTTCCACGGCGCCCCACTTGCATTTAATCCGAGATCAATTTGGCCTTTACGCTCGGCTCGCTGAGCCTTGTCAGCGTTACCACCAGAAGCTGTTCGCTAATAATACACAAGGAACGGCCTGAGTCAACCTTTTTCTAGAAGAATTGTGTGCTTGAACCTCGGCTGCCCAGGCGTCATTATAGGCCTTTGAACAAACTAGATGCGAACAGAAGGCTCCCCAATGTCTGAAGATCAAGAAAAAACGAAGGTAGAGGAAGATCGGCCCAACAACCCGGTGCCCCTCCAGCAGCTTCAAGAGGTTCTCGAAGACCAGTTGGAGCTGGGCGAACACGGCACGGTCCTCGCGGTGGATACGATGATCAGCCAGGCGGTGCATCACGGCGTCAGCGATTTCCATTTAGAACCCTGGCGCGATTGTGTGATGGTCCGCTACCGCCTGGATGGAACCCTCCATGAAGTCGCGCTGCTCTCAAAACGATACCAGGAACGCCTTGTCGCGCGTATAAAAGTTCTTTCGAATATGGTGATCTACCAGAAAGAACTGCCGCAAGACGGCCGCGTAGAAGCCCACAAAGATCGGCTCGGTCGTTCTTTTCGGGCCTCTACCTTCCCCACCATTCACGGAGAGAAGGCCGTTATCCGCATCCTCGATCACAAACAAGATCGGATGCAGACGGCTAGCTTGGGCTTCCGCGACGAGGTGGTGAAGAGCATTCACGAGATCGTGGCGCGGCCGCAAGGGGCCTTGCTGCTCACGGGGCCCAGCTCGGCTGGAAAATCAACGACGATCTACGCCTTGCTCCGCGAGCTTATGCGGACGCATGCGGATTCGCGCCACATCGTCACTATCGAAGATCCTGTCGAATATCAAATGGGGCGCATTGGCCAAACGCAAATAAATCCGCAAATGGGCTTTACCTTCGAAATCGCGTTGCGCTCGATGCTCCGCCAAGATCCCGACGTGATCATGGTGGGCGAGATTCGGGATACCGAGACCGCGAGGATGGCTATTCAGGCGGGGCTCACCGGCCATTTTCTGATAAGCACCATTCATAGCGGGACGGCTGCAGGCGTGTTTGCCCGGTTGCTGGATATGGGGATCGAACCCTTCCTTGCGGCTTCGGCCATCACCGGGGTGCTCGCGCAGCGTTTGGTCCGAAAGATATGCGAGTATTGCATCGAAGAACATCAGCCCGAACGCGAATTGATCGAGATGTACGGAATCCCCGTCCAAAGCTCCCGTTTCTATCATGGCGAAGGCTGTTCCGAGTGCCGTGGACTCGGCTACTCTGACCGCCAGGCTATCGGCGAACTCCTACGGGTAAACGAAGAGATCGGCAACTTGGTCCTCACCCGAGCCCAAACGCGAACGATTCACGATGCGGCGGTGCGTAACGGCATGGTGACGCTCATTGAAGACGGCGTCGACAAGGTGTTGGACGGGGTTACTTCGCTCGAAGAATTGCACTTGGTTGTGCCGCCGCCCGATGATGGGTTTATGGGAGAAGCCCCACCGCCCGAGTCCGTCGCCCCGAAAAAAAGATCGAAGAAAAACTCCTCCAAGAAGAAATCAAAGACTCGGAACGCGGGCGCGAAGAAGAATGGCGCGCCGCAAAGCACGGACGACGAAACCGAATAGGCGGACGGCGCTTCAGTGGGCTGCCCAGGTTATCGCTTGACCGCCGCCTCGATGGTCTCTCGCAGCGTGTTGATTAGCCGTGCGCTATCGGGCTTGTAGCCGGTATACGCCTTGGGTGGGTTCGCGCAGGCTTCGTCCAGGTCGTCGATATCCCGAATCAGTCGACCCCATCCTCTGTCCTGCATGATTTCCGCCATCTCTACTTGGTGGTCGCTGTTGTGTTCCTTGAATTTCTTCAATCTCGGCACGAACACCAAAGGCTGGCCCGCTTGGAGCGCATCGATGATCGACCCAATCCCCGCATGACAAATGATCACGCGGGCACGGCGCTGAATTTCTAGAATCTCTTCGCGGGGGCGGAAGTCGAAGTGCGCACAATGTTTCGGGATCGTTTGGCCCATCCCAATTTGAACGATGACTTCCTCGTCTATCTTCGCTGCGATTTCATCCATCTTGTGGATGAGCCTCGGAAAATCGAGATACATGGTTCCCACCGTCGCGTATATCACAGGCCCTCCTCCTCCGTTCGAGAATCGTCGATGAGGCTCCCCCGGTATTGGGCGCGGCCGCGGTAGGCGGGCAGGAGTTCTGGCCACTGAACAAAGAAATTCTTCGTCAATCGGCAGATGACCCGCCCCGTGATCGAGGGAATCGTGACTTGATTACCGCATTCCACATAGGCCGTCGGGATGCCTCGCATTTTCGCCATCAAGAACATAGGTATCGCGATTTCGGCACCTGTGGAAACCACGAAGTCCGGTTTTTCGTTCTTCAGAATTCGGTTTGTGCGCAACAGGTTTAAAACGAACTGGAAGGGACTGTAGGGCTTGTTCGGAACCGTGTAGACATTTGGGAGGCCTTTGCTCGTTTCCCCCTCGTAGGAGTAGTAAAAAATGTCGTATCCCTCGAAGGCGGGCCCTAGCTCAAGCATCTCGGTGAGATGCCCCCCGTGCGAACAAACGAGCCCTATCTTAATGGGCGCCGTCTCTGTTGTTCCGGGCGCATTCATACTTGAGACGACACGGCGGCGGCAGGCGGCACGCGCCGCAGCAGACCTTGAAGAATTCCCAGCGAGTAGGGCCAAATAAGAATCCAGCGCGCGGCCCATCGCGGCAGCGCGCGGGATACGCTACGGAATTTAATCGCGAGGAACAGGAGGCTGCTCGCGAGGGGAGCCGCGACCACAATCGCTCCCCACGGATAACCCGCCGCCAGAATCGCGATACCGATCAGCGGCGACACAGCCAAGACGGGGATAGACAGCGTGTACCACCAGAGGCTTTCATACCAGCCTGCGGCCTTTAGCATCACCACAATATCTCTGCCCATCATCACGCTCTTACGCCAGAGGCCGCCGAGCCGTGTCTCGTAGTGGTGTTGAGCGGCTGCGTCCTCCTCGAACCAAATCCGGTGGCCCGCTCGAGTGAGAGCCTCCGAGATGTACATGTCTTCCGCCGCGCTATGCCCCGGTAAATCCAGCCATCCTCCTACTTCGCGCAACGCTTCGGTCCGGAAGGCGCTGTTCCCGCCGATAACATGCGGCACATCGCCGGTACTCTTCGTTTCCGCCACGTACCACATGTGATGGAGCCAGGACGCGAAATTACGCACGCCAACCGGCGGATGGCGTCCGGTTACAGCGGCCACCTCGCTTTGGCTATCCAAGACGCCGTGGCAAATCGCGACCCATTCCGGCACGAGTATACAATCCGCATCGGTAAACGCCAGATAGTCCGTATCGCAGGCCTTCAACACCGCATTGCGTGCCTGATACAACCCTGTCGCGTTGCTTGCGATTACCCGCGCGCCAAACCGTTCCGCGACCTCGGCGGTCGGATCGGAGAGTTCATCGAGCGCGACGATCAGCGCGTCGGGCCGCATGGTCTGTTGCTCGATTGAGGCGAGACAATCGCCAATAATATGTTCCGCATTTCGCGCGCATATGGCCAGCGTCAAACTAGGCATGAGTGCTCCATCGATACCGGGGATAAATTCGCATTCGCCCCAACGGGGTCGACGCAGTATAGCAACGCCGCGCGGGCCGGACAACGGGTCCTAACGCGAGTGCCGCTCTGGTACTCCCCGTGCCGGCCTATGGAGCTGCTAAGAATACCGAGGTAGAGCAGCACTCTTTATTTGGGGAGCGCCTCCAATTCGCGTTGCAGTTGTTCGCGGTCTTTGAGGGATAAGGTGGTCGTGTGAAGTAGGCGTTCGTATTCGGTGCGGGCTTCTGGGATGCTCCCGGATCGCGCGAGAATTTGGGCGAGGGATATTCGAAGGGCGTATAGAGAGGGCGTGGCCTTGACGGCGCGCCGCAATATGAGGATAGCTTCCTCGTCTTGACCCGTTTGAGCGAGGGCCTCGGCCCAATACTGTTGCGACTGAGTTTTTTCAGGCGCCTCCAATAGACCCGACGCAGCGCCAAATAGGGCTGCGGCTTGGCCGTGGTTCCGGATCGCCCTATAGACCAGACCGAGGCGGTACAGGATTGGCCCTGTTTTAGTTGGATCCGGTCGCGCCGCCTGGATTTCCTGTAGGAGCAGGTCCGCCGCCCAACCGAACTGTGCCGCGCCGCCCACCTTTTCGCCGTCGCCCACCGGCGCCTCCGCTGCAACGGAAAGAATCTGAGCCGCTTGCGTGATATTGGGTGGTTCGCTGCTCCAAGCCGCGGCCAACGCTTTGATGGCTTTCGGTAGGCTTCCCCCTTTTGCGGTTTTACGGGCACTTACTACGGCGTCCCGAAACTCTGAGATCCGATCGTTGCGGCTGGCGAATCCGGCGTACCGACCCCAGAGTACGACATCGCGCGGCGCGAAATGGCGGGCATCTTCGTAATCCTGCGCCGCTGCGTCTGCGTCACCGTATGCCGCTTCGAGTATGCGAGCCCGCCATTGCAAGATGCTGGCCAGTAGCGCTCGAGGTGCGGGGGAGATGGCGCGATTGGCGTCGATAGCGGAGTCGAGTTCATCGCGCATGGTGTCATAGGAACCCAACGCCGCGCTCTGTTGATAGAGACGCACCCAATGGGAATCGACTTCCGGCTGCCCGCGCACGACGAGCGTAAGTTGGGCGAGCGCTTCGTCTTTGCGATCGAAATGATTGTTTGCTTCCGCGAGCATGACCCGCAGCGTCGCCGACTTCTCCGTCTTGAGGGCAAGGGCGCGTTCCAGAACCCTCTCGGCCTCCGCCCAATCTGCCTCCCCGTTTTTTTCTTTCGCCAGTCCGTACGCTGCACGGGCCGCCACTTCGTTGGCGGACACATTTTCTGGGCTGACCGCCCTTGCGTCGTTCGCAAATTTCCAGGCGCTCGAGTAGGCGTCGATCCGTTGAGCAGCGTTTTCGGGAGGAAGCTGTGTGGCCCGCCTCAAGTGGATGTTTGCCAGGGGGACAATCGTCATGATCCAGTACGGATTGCCCGTGGCGCTACGCTCCAGATGCTCGATGGCGCGTTCATAGTCCTCCTGATAGAACGCGGTGAGTCCCCGTTCTCGTGCAGGAAGCCAATTCCACGGCGCAAGTTTCTCCGCCTCGGCCCACTGCTGATCCGCTTCTGCGTATCGTTTCGCCTGGAGGAACCCCTTGCCCTGAAAAAATCGCAACTCCGACTGATAGACGCGGGTCCCAAGAACCGCAAGGGCTAGAGCCAGGCCCGCGACGGCCACGGGATGGATAAGGCGGGAGGGGGCCCATCGACTTTGTTTCACGAGGGCGGAGCCTTCGAGGAATTGCCCTTCAAGAGCGCCGGCCATGATGAAGAAAAGGCATCCGGACACGGGCATGCGCAAGTTGAATCCGAATAACCCGTCGATGCCGTAGGCGATGAAAAAGGCCGCGAAGAATAGACCGAGTCTCCGGTCGCCCTGGGCCTCCCGCCGTTGAGCCAGCGCCATGGATGCCGAAATGGCCAGCACAAATATCGCGATGTACAGCAGCGCGCCGCCGAGCCCCAGTTCGACGGCCGATTCCAGCACATCGTTATGGACGTGCTCGTTCATCATGCTCTTAGTTTCGAACCACTCTTGCTCGTAAGGCGTCCAAAATCGCGGCGTCTCGACGACATAGTTGCCGGGTCCAATTCCAAGGAAGGGGCGTTCGGCAATCATTTCTGCCGCGCCAAAGTAGCTGTTGTATCGGAGCAGGAGCGACCTTTCCACGGGCGCGATGCGTTGGCTGGTAGCGAAGGTGTAAGCGATCGCTGCGGCTACGGCCAGGACACCGATGACCGTCACGCTCACGATGGCCCGCCGCGTGGAACTTCCCGAAGCCTTGATGGCAAGAGTGGCCGTGATAGCCCCGGCTAAGGCGAGGGCCCCGGCGCGATGGCCGGTATAGTACTCGTGAACGACGAAGATGAGCGCGAATACGATGCACCACCGTAGGCGCGGGTTCGTTGCTAGGAAGGCTGCGGCGAGGGCGGCGAGGACCAAGGTGTGTCCGGCTACGTTGGCGTTGCCGAAGGTGCCTGGGGGGGCCTTGAAGGTGTTCTGCGTGATGCCTGCCCAGGGGAAGGGATCGTAGCCGAGCCATTGAACGACCGCATAGGCTGAGGAAACGGCGACGGCGAAGACCAACGTCAGCAGAAGCGGGTTGAGGCTCTTCGCGTCGGGAAACGCATGAGCCGCTACGATATAGAGAAGAAAGTAACTTGCGAACAGGCCTATGCCGGGCACACTGTGGCCCAGGTAGGGCGACGCAAGCCCCGACAAAATATGCAACGCAAAATAGAGAGCGATGGGCACGAAGAGAATCTTTGGCGCGTGAATTTTCCGGCCTTCAAGCCAGTAGCCGAAAGCCCAGAGGCACCCTAAGAGCATCGCCGCCCAGTGGGTGATCAGGATCTTAACGTCGCCTGTGGCATCGAGGGTGTACGGCGACATGGCGAGAACGATGCAAAAAAGGTAGAGGGCGAGACCTGCGCGCAGGGCCTTATCGGTTCTCGCGGCCTCCAAACTATCCCCGGTTCTTCTGGACGAATTCGGCGATGGCCTGCCCAATTTCGTTGGGGGAATCTTCTTGAATGAAGTGAGATCCTTTGACGGTGATTTCGCTCTGATTGGGCCACGCGCGGCAGAACTCGCGCTGTTTGCCGGTTAGTATCGACCCCGGCTCGGCATTGATAAACAGTTTGGGCGGTGAATCGTTGCTGGTCAGCCATCGACCCGAGGCGCGCACGATATCCACCACATCCGCCGGTTCGCCCTCCATGGGGATCTCCCGAGGCCATGTGAGCGTCGGTCGCCGGGATTCTCCTGGTTCGAGGTAGGGCGCGCGGTACACGGCCATCTCTTCTTCCGTCAGGCCGCGCAGCACGCTGGCGGGGAGGATGCGCTCGACAAAAACATTCTTCTCGAGAATCATCTCCTCGCCGCCCGGGGACCGCATCGCCTGAAAAACCTTGCGGGCGGCCTCGGGCCAGTCGTCCCAGGTGACGGGGTGGAGGATGGCTTCCATGTAGGCGATGCCCTTCACCTTCTCCTGGTTCCGAAAGGCCCAGTGAAAACCCAGGGCGGATCCCCAGTCGTGGACCACAAGCGTGGCATTTTTCGTGACACCGACCGCGTCGAACCAGGCGTCCAGATAGCGCGCGTGATCCACGAAGCGGTAGGCGTTGTCCGGCGCATTACCTGACTGGCCCATCCCGATGAGGTCGGGCGCAAGGCACCTGCCCAGGCCTTCCAGGTGGGGGATGATGTTCCGCCACAGGTACGAAGACGTGGGATTGCCGTGGAGAAAGACGATAGGGTCGCCCTCGCCCGTATCGATATAGGCCATTTCGCTATCGAGAACCTCGACGCGTTTCCGTGTGTAATGATCGGCAGTGCTGATGGTGTTGGCCATGGATTGCTCCTCGTTCGGATAGCCGTTGGCGGTCAAAATCTACGGGGACACTATATCGAAAGTGGGATGGTCAGGGGAAGGCCGCCGTGGTCGCGGGCTTGAACTAAAGTTCGGACGAATGCAGAATGGGTGCCAGTTTGCCGATACGCCCGATCTGGAGGTCCAGCCAAGTGAATAGCGAAGGTGTCAATTACCGTCGATCGAAGTTCTCGACGCGTCTTCTGACAGACCGCATCTATACCGCAGGCCACTCGTGGCTCAAGAACGAGGAGGGCGATCTCTGGCGGGTCGGCCTCACGAAGTTTGCGACTCGAATGCTTGGTGAAGCGGTCGAGATGGATTTTGAAATCGGCGAAGGCGATCGTGTCGAGACCGGCCAGGTCATCGGATGGATCGAAGGGTTTAAGGCGGTTACGGATATTTATGCCCCGATGGACGGTACGTTTCGCGGAGCGAACAAGAATCTCGTCGACGACATGGAGCTGCTCCGCCGCGACCCCTACGACAAGGGCTGGATCTACTCTATCGAGGGAAAACCGGATTCGAATTGTATCGATATTGAGGGGTACATGGCCGTCCTCGACGAGACGATCGACAAGATGATGGGCACGCCGCAGGAGGGCGAAACAACCTCGGCGCGCAGCGTTCTTCGTCGTTTTGGTGAGGGGCTTTAGCCACAACCTTGGGCGCGTCGAGTCTTCCCCGCGTCTTGTTTTGCTAGAAACATCGGAGTTGTATGAAGAATCAGACGGATAATTCAAAGTCCCGCTACATCATGATTGGCGGGTTTCTTGGGGCGGGTAAGACGACAGCGGTCGCCGCGCTCGCCCGCCACCTCGTCGATCAGGGCGTTCGCGTGGGACTCATCAGCAACGATCAGAGTACCGGGCTTGTGGATACGAACGTGTTCAAGGCTGGCGGGTTCCCAGTCGCGGAGATCGCGGGCGGATGCTTCTGCTGCCGATTTAACTCACTACTCGAAGCCTCCAACGAGTTGACGGAAACGTCGCGCCCGGAAGTATTCATTGCGGAGCCCGTCGGAAGCTGTACCGATCTGGTCGCCGCCGTCTCGTATCCGCTACGCAGAATTTATGGAGACCGCTTCACCATCGCGCCGTTGAGCGTGCTCGTCGATCCGGTCCGCGCGGCACGAATACTAGGTATTGAAACGGGAAAGCCCTTCTCGGAGAAGGTGGCGTATATCTACACGAAACAGATTGAAGAGGCTGATATCATTGTCGTTAACAAATGCGACAGCATCACCGCCTCACTCCAAGACCAGCTCGTCTCGACGCTGGAGGAGCGATTTCCCCAGGCCCGCGTAGTCTGCTGTTCGGCGCGGAAAGGTACCAATCTAACCCCATGGTTTGAGACAATACTTTCTGTGGAGGCCGACCCGTCAAGGACGACGATGGCGCTCGACTACGAAATCTACGCCGAGGGCGAAGCGCTGCTCGGCTGGCTGAACTGCACCGTCGGGATCGCCTCGGATGAGGCCTTCGACGCGAATCGTTGGCTGGTTGATTTGGCCGGGCGAATTCGCGACCGCCTTATCCAGGTGCAGGGAGAGATTGCTCACTTGAAGATGACCTTGGACGCGGGCGACCCGATGGGTAGCCTGGCCGTCGTGAGCTTGGTCCAGAGTGACGCAGAGCCGGATCTCCGCGAATCGCTGGTGGACGAGTTGTCCGACGGAAATTTGGTAATTAATCTTCGGGCGGAAATAGATCCCGGTGAGCTGCGTGTTATCGTGACGGAGACGTTGCGAGATATCGAGGCCTTGAATAGTAACTTCCGGATCGACGTGGAACATATGGAAAGTTTCCGTCCCGGAAAGCCAGAGCCGACTCACCGCTTTTCTACCGGAGAGAACGAGCCGACGGCGTCCACCGAAGCGTAAGCCGCTGAGAGTGTACATGGGAGAAAATCGGAAACAGACGGGCGAAGCGAGCAGCGCAGGGGCGTGTATCTTGTACTGCAACTGCACCTACGCGAAAGTGATCCCGGCGAAGGTTAAGCAAGACGTTCTCGCGGCCCTGAGTTCGTCGGGCGTCGCGTTCGACGCCGTCCCCGATCTCTGCGACATGGCCGCCCGCAACGATCCCGCGCTCAAACGCATCGCCGCGTCGGGACCTTTAAAGGTCGCGGCCTGTTACGAACGGGCTGTCCGATGGCTATTCCATGCGGCGAAGAGCCCGCTCCCGGCGGAGGGTGTCGAAATTGTGAACATGAGAGAAGAGGACGCGCAGTCCGTGGCCGCGAAACTCCTGGAAAATCCCCATAAGGAAGAACCCGTCGTATGAGTGTAGTCGAAAGCAAAACCGAGGGGACGAACCTTCGCGTGTTCTTGTACGAGGGAACGGGAAGCACGCGCCTCTCGGATGCGGCGCGCGTGGAGGCCCTGTCCTCTCTACTGGACAATGGATTCGAAGTCACACGCCCGGCGCCCGGCGCCGAGGTGAAGCAGTCCGGCGCGGAGACCGTACTGGTCCTGGGGCAATTTATGGGGAAGAATCCTCCACCAACCGCAGACCCCGAACACGCCTACCGCGACATCACGGACCTCTCTCACGACACCATCGTCGAGGTTGCCAAGGAGGTGCGCGATAAGGTCGGCGCCCGAAAGCTGGAGGCCTGGAAGCCCTGGTTTCCGGTCATCGACTACGACCGTTGCACGAATTGCATGCAGTGCTTGAGCTTTTGTCTTTTCGATGTGTATGGGGTTGACGAAGACGACAAGATTACCGTCCGGAACGAGAGCAAATGCAAGACGGAATGCCCCGCCTGCTCACGGGTATGCCCGGAAGTGGCGATCCTCTTTCCGAAATACAAAAAAGGCCCCATCAACGGAGACGTCGTCCGCCAGGAGGACCTTCAACGTGAGGCGATGAAGGTGGATATCTCCGACCTTCTTGGGGGTGACATCTACGCCTCATTGCGCACGCGCAGTACCGACGCAAGAAAGCGCTTCTCGACGGAACGCGACGAATCTAAGGCGCTCCTTGAGCGGAAGCGGTGCCTGAAGAAACTGAAGGCGGATCTCGACATTCCCGACGAAGTGCTTATGAGCTTGCCGTCCGCTGGCGACATCACCGAGCGCGCGGAGCGTGCGAAGGCGAAACTCGAGAAACGCCGCGCGCGTTCTCAAACGGTATCAGACCAAAAACAACGGCCCGCGCAAACGGCGGATGACTGGGGAATTTGACCATGGTGTTGCCCGCGCTAACCTATCGCATGTTGACTACGGTTGACCTACGCCTCCTCTGGAAGTTTAGCTATAACTTCGGATTCAAAGGGATGCTGTCGGTCCAGCGCTTCAAGAAGCGCCTGAAGGAGGGCAAAGTCTTCCCCCCGTTTCTGTACGTTTCCATCATCAACAGTTGCAATCTACGTTGCCAGGGCTGCTGGGTGGATGTCGCCGCGCCCGAAGCCATCATAAAACTCGACGAATGGAACCGCCTCGTCAACAGCGCCAAGGAACACGGAAACAGCTTCTTCGGGATTCTCGGTGGCGAGCCGTTCATGCATCCCGACCTCATCAAAATGCTTGAGGCCCATCCTGATTGTTACTTCCAAATTTTCACCAACGGCCAATTCATCACCGACAAAGTCGCCGCCGACCTCCGGCGCGTCGGAAACGCGACCGTCCTCATTAGCGTCGAGGGTTCCGAGATCGTTAGCGATGAGCGCCGCGGTCGGAAACAAGTCCTCAACAAAACCCTCAAAGGCATCGAAGCCTGCGTACGCCACCGCCTGATCACCGGCGTGGCCACGAGCATATGCCAGAGCAATTTCGACGATTTAGTGCAAGACGAGTGGATCGACGAGTTGATCGGACGCGGCGTCCACTACGCCTGGTTCCACACCTACCGCGCGGTAGGCCCCGACGCCAAGCCCGAACTCGCCCTTACTCCCGAGCAAGTCGTCGCCGTACGCCGCTTCGGCGTAGATACGCGCAACCGGAAACCCATCGGTTTCATCGATGCCTACTGGGATGACAAGGGCCAAGCCCTGTGTCCTGCAACCACCGGAATCAGCCACCACATCAGCCCCTGGGGCGACATCGAGCCCTGTCCCATCATCCAATTCGCCAACGAAACCATCAGCGACAACGACGGCGATATTTACAAGACTATGACGGAATCCACCCTCCTTCAAGACTTCCGCACCACGTCGGCAGGTGCGACTCAAGGCTGCATCGTACTCGAGCGGCCCGACCTCCTCAAAGAAATCGTCGAACGAAACGACTGCCGCGACACCACCGCACGAAACCAAGCCATGCCGGAACTGGAAGCCATGTCCCCCAGAAACAGCCAACACAACCCCGGCGAAGAAATCCCCGAGAAGCACTGGCTATACCGCTTCGCAAAGAAAAACTGGTTCTTCGGCTTCGGCGCGTATACCTGAACCGCCCTCCTTTCCTGTCATTGCGAACGAAGTGAAGCAATCTCCTTCCGCGTTCGCAGACCATCCAGGTTCTGCACGGCCTCCTCAGGCCATTCGCTATTTCACGAACTTCTCTTTCACTTGCTTTGCCTGAGTGGAGCCTGCTTTGCCTGGGTAGGGCCTGCTTTGCCTGAGTAGGGTCAGGGGGCCGGTTCTGCTTGTAGTTCGCGCATCCGCGTCACGAACGTTTCGGTCATGGGGAATCTTCCCGGATACTCGATCCACTCGACGTGCCCGTCCATGTACAACACCCAGCCTCCGGTCTCACGTCCCGCCCCAGGGAGTTTCCACATCGTGGGCATCGTCGATTGGAGGACTGATATTTCCTCGGAAAGTCGATAGATTGTATCACCGCCGGAGGTGCCCAGCCCTTCAGCCACAAGCAGGTCGCTATCCCGGACCGCCTCCGGGCCCAAATCGTCATAGGCATCAAGGAATGTCATCGCCGCCTCCTCGCCATCCACCATGTGTCCCAAATACACCATGTGGATATCTGTCTGATTCGTGGCGCGCTCGACAAGCACTGGATCATTGAGGTACTCCGGGTAGATTTCGCTCATCTCCGGATAGAAGCCGCCTGGTACCCGGCTTAGGCGCGGGTACATTGATCCCGGGTTCTCATTTGCGAACATCCTGAAGATGAGGCCGAACTGCTTGAACATCATCTGACTCTCGTGAATCTCCTCCGACTGTGTATCATCGCCGGAGGGTCTCTTGTCCTGAAGGACCAGCACTAGATTCTCGGCAGGAGCGTGGGCGAGAATGGCTTCGCTGTGTGCGAAATCGTCGATCGCTTGCAGCGTCCATGTTCCCGCGACGACCGCTTGGCTGAACCTTCCATTGAGCACCAATGCGTCGACGTTCACGCGCGCTCCCAGCCCATTATTTTGGTAACCGGCCACGCGACCTCTCACGTCTTCGTAGACGACCTGCCCGCCCAAGACGCTTTCCCGACGCGCCAGCGTGAGGCGGAGCGTTCGAGAAGTCTCGCCCGCGGTGACTTCTACCGTATTGGGTTCGCAGCCCGCAGCGGAAACGGTGATCTTCAACGGTTGTCCTGCCGGCACCGGCCATAGCGTGAACTCTCCCGAGGCGTTCGCTTGCCCTAAAATAACGGGGAAATCTTTTGTACGGGAGATCGTCACGTCACTGTAGGCGATGCGCTCTCCGTGCTGGTCCAGCGCTACGCCGCTCACCGTCGTCAGGGGCACGTCCAATCGGAGCTGCGTGGTCCTCGGGTGCCCCGCCCCCCACTGGTGCCAGTATACGCCGTAGCCAGATTCAGCATCCACGGCGATCAATCTGTTTGGCGCGCTCCAGTCGTCGAAGTGCACGATAATCTCATCCTCTTCGGGCGCATCGACCCAACAGAAGTTCGAGTCTATAGTCCAAGCGTTTGCCAACAGCATCAGGCGACTCGGACGGGGCCGTCCCCTGTAATCCAGTGTCAGTGCGAATGTCTTTTCGTGTTTTGGGGCCGCCTCGCGCACCAACCGCAGTTCCAGGTAATGCTCGGTTGCTCCCGGCGAAACCAGAATGCGGCCCGCCTTGGGCTCAACCAGCGCGCGCTTGAAGTTCCATTCATAGACGATGTTCTCGCCGAGGAATAGGGGCACCTCAAAGTAACCGTCCGCGCTCATCTCGGCGGTAGCGGTCAGGCCGCGAGCCTGTGCGCCTACTCGGACCTGCCCCCCTTCGACTGGAGAGCCATCGTCCCAGAGCAAGCGCCCGCGCAGCACCCCGCCGTAAGGATCGCTGAGCGCGATAACGCACTGCGTCGTGGCGCCCGCCTCCGGCCGCGCCAAGGCCGTGCCGTGCAACAGGGTACCGTCTGGCTGCTCAAGTATCGCGTTGAGAAGCAGAGTCGCGGCATTCCCATCCAAACCTTCGAGCACCACCGTTCCATTCTCGCCCGTAATTGAGGTCTGGGGTTGACGTGTTTGCCAGCTTTCGTGACGAATCTCGGCACCAGGCACGGGCATACCGTTCCGCTCCACACGGACTTTGAGTTTGGCCGAAACCTTGAGGCGCACCGTTCCTCCCGCCGGATGGTCATAGGAATCGATCTTCGTCGTGCCCAACATCGGATGGAACGCGATGTAGCGTTCTCTGTATGAAGGCGCTTCAAACCACCCCTCGGGATCGGTGGTCGCCACTACTTGCGTCGAATGCTGCAAACGGATCTCAGCGCCCGCCACCGGCTGTCCCATCGCGTCCACGACGCGGATCATCCGCTTGATCGGCTTGCGCTGCACCGCCTCCACATAAACGGGGCCGTCCCACATCGTCACCAATGAATTCACCCTGCTCTCCTCAAAGCCCTCGGCCTTAAGAGAGATTCGGTTGATGCCTTTCGGGAGTGTCTCTATCTCGAAATAGCCCTCCGCATCGGTTGTGGCCAGCGCTGGAGCGTTTGGCCTACCGAGCGATGCCCCTTCTACGGGGTCGCCGTCGGGATCTAGAACGATTCCCGTGACTTTGGGCGGCAGGCCCTCGATGGCGGGGAGCGACTCGTCCGACGGCGCTGTTTTTGCCGTAGACAGCACTTCTTCCTCCACGGGCGCAATCGAGTCCCCCACGCTGTCTCGGTTTGACGCTTCCCTAGCGGCTGCGCGGTCGGCATCGTCATCCGGGCCGGTGCCCAAGGCCATGAAGAGTGCTGCGGCCAATGCAACCAGCACCGCTCCAGCGATGTAAATCGTTTTCGTTTTCATGACGATGGCTCCAATAGTTGAGAATTTTAGTTGACCGGGTATCAGTGTCGCTCCGGCCACGCCCGTGCCTGCGGTCTTGGCCGCGATCGATGCCGATGTCCCCGCGAGGGCCAGTTTTCCCAGCGACGCAGCAAGTGGAGGGGGAACAGCAAGGGCCTTTTCTGTTGCCAGCAGCGCACTCAGGGCGGAGGATGTAACAGGAATACCGCGCCTCTTCAGCGCTTTTCGGATTCCATGAATGCCGCGTTGGATTCGCTGCGTAATGGCCGCCCTGGAAACGCCTTCCCGTCTTGCGATGCATTCGTGGGTCTGGTCTTCGATGAAGTGGCTGACAACCGCTACACGGAGCTTCTCGGGTAGTCCCTCGATGGCCTCATCAACAAATCCATAGATGTCTTCCCACAGGATTTCGGTGTGCGGCTTCCTGTCTTCGAAAAAGCGTTTCTCTCTTGCTTTCCGGCGTTGGTCCGATTTGATTACGTTTAGCGAACGATTCGTAGCGACTTTGTGCAACCACGGCCCAAGCGACACACGAGGGGACTTCCGCAAGCCCGACAAGCTTTCAAAGCAACTCTGGGCTACATCCTCCGCCTCCGTTTCGTTGCGAAGAATCCGAACACTCGTTGCATAGACCATGCCTGCATGCCGTGAGCAAAGCACCTTGAACGCATCAGCATCGCTCTCATCAATCCATCGCTCCAGGAGAGATTGGTCGTCCAAAGAGATAGACACTTTTTCCTGCCTCCGATTTTGTGTTGCTCAAGTATTCTACCCTTAACCCGGATTTCCCATTTGGAAGAGTCATCTTGAGATCCGCCGGCATCGTT
>JAPYPO010000020.1 GCA_029937645.1 Candidatus Hydrogenedentota bacterium | reverse complement strand
CCTCGCCCTGGAAGCCGCACTCATGCCCGGATCCGTTTGCGAGGAGGCCGTGTTCATGCGGCCCGGAACCCGCAAGATCCAAAAGGGGATGGAACGGAAAAAGAAGGATGGCTGGGAGGAGCGCCTCGATACGGCGCGCACGGTTATCGGCGAGGCCGTAACCGCCATGCGCGGCGGTCGTTTTCACCCGACCAGCAATGACAAGTCCTGCGCCTATTGCCCCAAAGCGCATGTATGCCGCTACGAGCGGTCGCGGATGGAAAGGAAGGGGGCCTAAGAATGGCGACCTCGCAACCCTCCTCCACCGCCTCGTACACGCCGGATCAGCAGCGGGCAATCGAAACCACGGGCGTGGACATCTGCGTCGACGCCGGGGCCGGTTCCGGCAAGACGCGGGTATTGGTCGACCGCATGGCCCATCTTCTCAGCGGTGAAAATATAGAGCTGAACGAAATTGTGGCGATTACCTTTACGGAGATGGCCGCCGCCGAAATGAAGGAGCGCCTCCGCCGTGAATTCCACGCGCGCGCGCCGCAAGACAATTCTACGCGGATGAGTTACTGGCGAAACCTGGAGCGGCAAGTAAGCTCCGCGCGCGTGAGCACAATCCATGCGTTCTGTAAAAACCTGCTGGCCGAGAACGCCCTGGCCCTTGGCATCGATCCGGATTTCACCGTGCTGGCCGACGCGGAGTCGGCCCTCTTCAAGAAGGACGTTATTCAGGAGGCGTTGTACCGGCTGCTTGACGAATCCTACGCCCCGGCGGTTGCGGCGGCCCAGGAGTATGGCGTATCCGCGCTGCTCGGCGTAGTGGAAAACCTGATCCACCAATCGGGAAGCCTTCGCCGTATCGCGTCGGAGTCGCCGATGGATGACCCGGTGGCCTTGGCCAAGAAGTGGGCGGCGCAGGTCGAAGAGGAACGGCAAGAGAGGATGGAGTCGCTGCCTCAATCGCCGAGGCTTCGTAAGCTGATCGCCGCGCTTGAGTCTTTCGAAGGGGCCTGCTCAGATCCGGCGGACGCTCGGGAAGTATTCCGACACGAACTGATTCGTATCCTTCGATCCCTTCAGAAACTTTCCACGGCATCGGAGGTCGAGGGCGCTCTTGTCAACCTCCAACAGCTAAAGGTGGGCAGGCCCAAAACGTCCAATTGGGACGCAAAGAACATCTATGATGCCTTGAAGAAGGCGCAGGACGCGGTCGTAAAAGACTTGCCCAATGAGCTGCTGAGACAGGAGTCCAACGAGGCAGTCGAACTCCGGACAGCCGAGTTGGCCTGCGCGGTGTATCAAACCTTTGAAGGCGTCTCGGACGCCTACGTGAACGC
Source organism: Candidatus Hydrogenedentota bacterium (assembly GCA_029937645.1). Lineage (GTDB taxonomy): Bacteria > Hydrogenedentota > Hydrogenedentia > Hydrogenedentales > JAPYPO01. The sequence continues at coordinate 19,021 of JAPYPO010000020.1, read as the reverse complement.
GAAACGGCAGCGCGCCGCTATGGATTTCGACGATCTGATCGCCGCCACCCTGGACGTATTGGAGACAAACGAAACGGTGCGCCGCCGCGCCGCGCGGGGGATTCGCCATCTTCTTGTCGATGAGTTTCAGGATACGGACGGCGTTCAACTCACCATCGCCCGCTTGCTGGCGAAGGAGGGTTCGGCGCAGCCTGCGGAGTTGTTTATCGTGGGCGACGCGAAGCAGTCCATCTACGATTTTCGCGGCGCAGAGGTGGAAGTCTTCGCCCAGGTGCGCGAGGCCGCTGACGAAAAGATCTCTCTGGATATTAATTTCCGGTCGCTGCCGGGGATTCTTGAATTCGTCAACGAGTTCTTCCAAGAATCGGGCCTAATTGAAACCGAAGACATCCAATACCATCCTCTTCACGCGCATCGCGAAAATCGTGACGAACCGCGAGTCGAATTTCTGTTGGCGGAGCTGGACTCTGAAAAGCCCCTGGCCCAGGAAGCGCGCACGGCGGAAGCGGATCGCATCGCAGCACGGATCGCCGAGATGTGCTCCGATCCCAGTACGCTTGTTCTGGATTCGAGTACGGACAAGTGGCGCCCCGCAGCGTATGGCGACGTGGTCGTGTTGTTTCGCGCGAGTTCGAATATTTCCCTTTACGAAGAGGCCCTGCGGCGGCAGCAGATCCCTTTCAATGTGGCGGAGGGTGCGGGCTTTTACGAGCGGCAAGAGATTAGCGACATCCGAAATCTGCTAACCGTCCTTGTGGATCCTTGGAACGAAATGGCGCTGCTCGGATTCCTGCGCAGTCCCATCGGCGCGCTCTCCGATGAATCGCTGATGGTGCTCTCCGCCGAACGCGGACTGGCCGACGCCTTTCAATCGGAGCTGTCTCTCGAAGAGGCCGAGCAAAATGACCGCCTGAACCGCGCGAGGGCCTTGATAGCGCAGTTACGCGCAAGCGCGGATAGCCCCCTTCCCAGCTTGTTGCGGCATGTCATCACCGAGACCGGTTACGACGCCATTCTTCTCGCGGGCCGCCACGGTCGTCAAAAGGTTTCCAATCTGCGCAAGCTACTCGATTTGGCTGAAGGGTTTTCTAAGACACATCCGCCCCGGCTCCCGGCCTTTGTGCGGTACCTGGAGGATGTGGCCTCGCGCGCGCTACGCGAAGGCGACGCGCCGCTGCCCGGCGAGGGCGAAGATTCCGTAACGCTCATGACGATCCACAAGGCCAAGGGCCTCGAGTTCGCCATCGTAGTCCTGGCCGATACGGCGCGCAGCACCAAAGGCAAAACCAACATGGATTCGGTCCGCTTTCACCGGCGGCTCGGCCTTGTCGCGTCTTGCACCGACGACTTAGGCGAACCGGCGAAACCGCTCCTGTGGAAATCCATCGACCGCGCCGAGCAAGACACCCGTCGCGCCGAGGAGGCGCGGGTTCTCTACGTGGCCCTCACGCGCGCGCGCGATTGGTTGCTCATTGCAGGCGCGCCGGCGGCGGCCAAGTCAGATAGTTGGCTGCATGCCTTCGAGGAGGTCTTTGGCCTGAGCGGTTACGGCGACGGCGAGGTGATTATCGGGGAAGGCTGGTCCGGCGTAGTGCGCAGACGCGTGGGTACGGCGCCGAAGCCCCCGCCACGTCAGCCTACGGAATCGACATTCTCTATGGAGGATATGGAAAAACGCGTTTCACCTATTATGGTTCCGTCGCGTTCGGGATCCACACTGTCTGTAACGGAGCTCGTGCACCGGATGGACGGGGGATCGACCGAAGACGCAGCGCTGGAAACGAAGCCCTCGCAAGGCGGGGAAGGGGGTGGAAGCGTTGCGCTCCTCCGCGGGACCATGGCGCACGCGTTATTCGAGCGATGGGACTTCGGTGTGGGGGAGCCGGCGATTGATCCAATTCTAATCGAGTTCGCGCCGGGTTTACGCGATCCAGATGGCCACGGCGCATACCTAACCGGGCTCGCGGAACGTTTCGCCCAAACCGAACTGTTCGGTGAACTCAGCCGGGCCGAGTCACTTGAACGGGAGCTTCCCTTCGTGTGGACTATCGCTGGGCAGCCGATCAGTGGAACCGTGGATATGGTGCTCGACGGCAGCGTAATCGTCGATTACAAGACAGGCCGATTCCGCGCCGATTCTCACGTCCGCTATGAACGGCAGGTGCAGTTGTACGCTCTCGCCATGCACACGCTGACCGGGATACGAGCCTCATCCGCTATTCTTCAATACGTGGATGAAACGGAAGGCCGACGTGAGGTGGATGTTTCTGAGGATGCGCTTGCGGAAGTGTTGGCGCGGGCCGAAGATGCCCTCGCCCCACTCGCTGTGCCGGAATGAAGAATATTTGGGCGGGTTGTGGCGTATATAGAAACGGGTTTCTACCGTTGTGCTCTTCGTGTCCTTCGTGGTGAAAATGAAATAGGGTTACCATGAAGAGCGCGAAGGGTGACCCTGTAGGGATTGAACGGTCATCGATTCATGAAGACATCCAATGCATATGCTTATTGATCGGCTAACGGTGCTCCTATCGGTTGGCGTGTTTCTCGCGCTGTCGGCGATCACACCGCTCCGCGCGGACACCCTTGAAGGCGGAATTTTCGTCGTCGTATATACCCCGGCGAATGACGAGCTTCCCCGCCGAACGCTACGCGAACTTGAGAAGAGCCTGGCGAAATACGAACCCCTCCTCCCGTCCGGAAGCGAATCCATCCGGGTCGAAATCTGTCGCACCGCTCGCGAGTTTCAACGCTTCGCTGGAGGCGGGGCGATGGCGTCTATCCAAGGCTTCGCCCGCTCCGAAGAAGGGGTGATCGTCGTGAAAGCTCCCAACTTGATGCGTAGCGGCACGGACTACTTTGGGGTTGTTCGCCACGAGTTGCTGCACGTACTGCTCGCCCGGAATACCAATCTTGGAAACGTGCCGCGGTGGTTGAACGAGGGCATCGCGATGACGGTTTCCGGAGAAAACCGATGGTCGAGCGCCCTGCACATCGGTCGGATGTACGCGGAGGGATCCCTCATCGAATACGCCAAGTTGCCTTTTGTCTTCGCGGCGCCCGGAGGGGAGACTGAGTTTGGCCGCGCCTATAGTCAGAGCCTCTCGATGACAAAGTTTCTAAGACATCGCTTGGGCGAAGCGGTGTTCTGGGAACTGCTTAAGGATATGGAATCCCAACCCTTTGAACGGGCGCTCGCGGAACGAACCGGCCTGACAACCGCCGAATTCTACGAAGCGTGGAAAGGGTCGCTCTGGAAAATTGCCCTGTCGAATTCCGTTTTGACCGGATTCGGGGTATTCCAGTTCGGGGCCATCCTCGTCATCATCGTGTACCTCCGCAAGCGACGGCGCGGCAAGCGGATCCTCCGCCAATGGAAAGCCGAAGAGGAAGGCGACGACGGATATATCTTCGCCTGGGAGCTAGAGGGCAACGAGGAACCTGAGCCCTGGGAAGAGAATCCCTAGCGTGGCGATCAGGGCGCGGCGGTGATGCGGGTTACACCAAATCCAGTACAGCGCCAGCCGCTTCCGGAATCGATGAATTCGAAACGTCGGATTCAGTCGTAACCTCCGGCGCCGAATCCTCCGGTGCTAGAAAAAAGACATAGTCCACCGGTTCGCGCAATACCCGAGAAATCCGCAACGCAATGCCCGTCGACGGATTCAGCCGCTCCTTCTCGATAGCCAGGATGGTCTGACGCGTCACCCCAATCTCCTCCGCCACATCCGACTGACGAAGTTTGAGCCGACGACGAAGCTCCCGCACCCGATTTTTCAATACGGTTTGGTTTAGCATTTACCAAGAATAACACTTTCGGGATAATCTGTCAAGAGTTTACTTGGCACTGTCGCTTTCTGACAAAATATTTCAAACATTCAGTCTGGGGACGCCGCGCGAATCCCTATTTTACGGGCGGCGACTTGTATGTAGGAATGTTGCCGCTCGAATCGAAGCGAATGACACCCGATTCGTCCACAAAGAAGGTCATCACGCCCGTCACGCCGGGCACCAATGGGATCGCGGTCGCCGTATACTGGGAGCTGCCGTTTTCTAGGCGAGGCGAAACCTGAAAGGTATACCCATCCTTGGAGCCGGACCCGAGTTGTTTGTCGGTGAGGGCGCCGCCGGTTCCCAGCGCTTTCAAGGATGGGTAGACGCCGGAGGCTTGGTAGGAAGCGAGCGCCGTCGAGATTGTACGCAACGATGCAAGCGCACTCGCCTCATTTGAGACCCTGGCGTCGTCATCGATCAGAAACGTGTAGTATGGCCCGTTCTTCGCGATCGCGTCACGGGTGACATGACTGATGCCCTTGAGCGTGGCAATCCACGCATCACCGTTCGAGTCAATCGCTATATCGCGAACCGCATTGTCAGGCAGCCAACGGGACGCCGTTAGAATCGTCCAGATTTGGCCATCAAGGTAAGCCGCGCCTCGATCCGTGCCAAACCAGACCGCGCCTTGCTTGCCTGAAGCCGCACAGGTGAAGTGAGCGTCGGGCAATCCTTCCGCTTCCGTGTACAGAGTCCAAGATTCCCCGTTAAGCGCACCCACGCCTTGTTCACACCCGATCCACAACCGCCCAACCGAATCAAAGGCCAGCGCCCGCACTTCCCGGGGAGTCCAGGAATAGCGCGTATCGGCGGGATAGGTTTTCTCGAAAGGCTCTCCTTTACCCGCGCGAATATAGAGGCCTTCCGATGTGCCGATGGCGATCATGCCGGATTCCGTCGCCGCGAGCGCGCGAATGATTTCATCCTTCGCCTCGAAAATTTTGAGGTCCCCATCCGGACCTGGGCGCTGCCACAACGCCTCTTCGGTCGCTTTCAAGTGAGCGCCTTTGGCGGCCAGATTAACCTTGGCAACGATCGTAACGCCGGGATCGCCGTAGAAGGCCCGTCCGCTCTTACTCGCGACTTCGCTGTGTTGGCGCGTATTAGAAACGTGCTTAGGGAATGGAAAAGCGAGGGTCCACTGTTCGCCGTCAAACTCGATCAGTTCGATATTATTTAGACTCGTCATGGTAGAGGCCACTGGCATACCCTCCGCCGTTATGGCAATGGCCCGAACGTCGACAAGAACTTCTCCATCGGGAGTACGTTTCGGGATTCCGTCTCCGAAGGCATAGGCGATCCGCGATTCCTGGGGCTCCTCCGATGCAATTGCGTTCGGGGCTACAGCGGCTTCTTCGCCTACCGCCTTCGATACATTCTCCAGCGATTGCAGTCCTTCGATAAACGCCTTCGTCATCGGGAACTCTCCGGGATACCGGAGGTACTCGACGTGGCCATCCATGAAGAGCACATGGCCGCCCTCTGGTTCGTGATTGCCGACGCGCTCGATGAGCACCGGTATGGTGCTTTGTGATTTATAGGTCGCGCGGGGATCGTTGATATCGGTAATGAAAAATCGCTCGATACCCTCGCGTGTTCGGTAAATCTTGCCCCCCGGCATGATGTCGGCGGCTAGATTGATGTCTAAGTTCCCATCCCCTTCCTCAACGGTTTTCCGGAACGCCTTAATGTACGCCAGTCCTTGTTTCTCGTTCATAATCGCGTGGGCAATGTACCAATAACTGCTGTGGTCAAAATGCCATTGAGTCTGGTCGCCCCTCGATATCCCCTTCTCCGGCGCGGCATCATTGGCCGGGCAGATTAGAAGATTAGGACTCGTGAAATACTCCGGGTTGATATCGCTACTGAGGATTCGCAAGCCGTCCGGTCTTGGAAATTTACTGCCCCGGCTCTCGTTTGAAAACATCTTCATCACGAGGCCAAGCTGTTTTAGACGGTTCGCACAGTCATTACGGAGCCGCGCATTTGTAGTGCGCGTTTCCGGGGAGCTGGATACGCCGGGGTTGCTCACCGGTTGCACATCAGGCTGCCATACTGTCGATCGAGGAAACTCACCATCGAGCGCGCGCGTGATCCAGGATCGGATCTCATGCTCTGGCTCGGACACGATCAACTTTTTGAGCCTGTCTCTCGCCTCCTTCGATTCAAATTGGCCAAGAGCGCATGCTGCTACAGTGCGGAGTTGGCTGTTGTCGTCATTCTCAAGAATGGCGGATAGTCGGGGAATCGTCGATGCAATCTCGAAACTTGAGGCGAGATAGCAACACTGAAATCGTTGCTGAAACGGTTTGGACGGATCCTCCGCAAGCGTCAGCGCCATATCCACGATCTTCTTCCGTTCTCCTTCCGTTGCGGTCGCCGCCTTGTATTGGGCGGCCCAAAGACCGGCGAACCCGCTATACCCCGTATCCGGTTTTGCGATACGGTCGAGAAAGTAGGCGGCGTCGTGACCGGCGATAAATTCCGCCGTGTACGTGCCATCGACACCCGCACGTCCTATAATTCCCCGCGCGGAGGCCTTTACAGTCTTGGCGGGCGGCACTTCGCCCAAGGGCTGAAGGCCGATATCGCTGAAGTGGTCGAAGCCGAGATCGGCGATCACGTGCACGAAGTTTTCCGTGGCCTCGCGGAACTGCTTCAGGGAGATATCCTCGGTAGTAATTCCCATCGAGATGTAGTGATCGTATGGATTGCTAATCTCTCCGAGTTTTTCGGTGACGGCGGCGAAATCCGCCAAACGCTCGCCTTCGTAGACGAGACCCTCCGGCGTCAGCAGAAACTGGATTTCTTGCAGCGGCACCTTTTCCTCGAGCCGACCATGTAATTTCGCGAGGCGGTCGAGGGAGATGCCTTCCTCTTCCATGCGCCGCCGTCAAGGGGAATTGAAAAAGTGTACAAACCGCCGGTCACTCTTCCAGGTATCGACGAGGTTCCTCTCAGCGGAGTCGAGGCCCTCCCGGTCCCAAACCATCATGGCCAGTTCGTTGATGAGGTGCTGAAACTTGCTGTGCTTGCTGGGAATGGGATACTTGGTGTGCGGGTACAGTGCCGCCGCTTCCCGGAGGTAGTTGAAAGACGGGCGAATTCCGTCGCCTAGCGAGGGCTCGTCTTTGGTGTCCCTGGCAATCAGCGACTTGAGTTGCCAGATTCGCCACCCGTAGATCTCGTTGTCGGCGTGAGCCTCGGCATACGTCGAAAGGTCGCGAATCATCTGCTCCAATTCCGCTTCCGATGGCGCTGGTTTTTCCTTCTTCCACTCGCCGTATACCGAAGTAAGGTCGCTCTTGTCTCGATACGCATCTCCCCTTGTGAACCGTTTTTCGATCATCTGCATGTGCGTGTCCACCGACTGAAGGAACGCGCTCAACTCGACCGTCGCATCGTCGCCCACCTGCTCGCTTTGCGTTTCCTGTGCTTCGATAATCTTCGCAACCGGCACCAACTGCACAAACGAGGCACAGAGGATTGCGGCGAGCGTCAACGCCCCAACCACGCGGAGGCGGCGGCTACGGACGATGGGCGCAAGAATCGACTCGATGCGGCGCTTCATCTCCGATTTTGATTCGGCGATGCCCGCCAACCCAAATTGATAGCGTTGCCTACTTTTATCGGAAAGGTGTGATACGGCTTGGAGCAGCGCGTGGGCGTAGTCGTCCTTCGCCTGGATGCCAATTTGCCGCAGGACTGCCTCGTCGCAGGCCAGTTCGCGGTCCTTTCGGATGCGGGTGCCCGCCCACCACATCAGCGGATTGAACCAGTGAATGGAAAGGGCCAGGCACCAGAGCCAACTGAACCAGATGTCGCCCGAGCGCAGATGGGTAAGTTCGTGCAACAGAAACAGGCGCATTTCGTCCGGCGAGGATTCCTCGACCAATTTCGAGGGCAGGAAAATCTTGGGGTGACTTGCTCCCACTAAGGTCGGCGAATGCACTTCAGGCGTCATAAGAATGTTGGGCCACGCGACGATGCGAAACTCCGTTCGCAAGTCTTCAAGTGTATCCATGACCCACCGCGGAGGGGCGCTGGACGAGCGAAGGAGGCGACGAGTCATACGCAGATGGCTAAGCACTATGGCGCAGGGAATGGCGACGAGACCTAAAAGCCAAATGCCGGCGCAGAGCGTCCTCGTATTGGGCAGCGCAAACGCGGTCTGGGGCGCAGGCGACTCGGCTGCCACAGACTCCGGCGTGGGCGCGCTTGTCTCAATAGGCGATGGCGCGACACGGATGGCCCTGTTCGATTCGACCGAGCGCGGGGCATCGGCAAAGCGTTCGACTTCGAGCGCAGGCTGTACCGCAACAAGCACGTCGCTCGTCGTGCCCGGCACCTCGCTTAGCACCGGCGCTTCGTAGTTCCAAGGAATCAACAGCCGCGCAACAAGAATGCCCCATAGGGCGTAACGCGCACGCGCCGAAAGTTTACTGCCCAACGCGAACTGAACCAGCAGCACCACGAAAACGATACCGGTCGCGTGGAGTGAAAGCTGCAATACCACCTGCAGAGACTGACTTCCGAAAGACATCCATTCACTCATGAGATTCCCCTTTCCGATTGTCGAGTTTTCGTTGGTCGATCAGCGTCCGTAGTTCGTCGAGTTCCTCGTTTGAGATCGTTTCATTCTGGACGAGGTGAGCGATGAGGGGAACGGGCTGCTCCCCAAAGAAGCGCCGCAAGAATGATCGGCTTTCGCGGGCCAGACTCGCTTCCCGTTCCAGCGCTGGAACAAAGACCCAAACCCCATGCTTCTTCGAACGGGCGATGGCCTCTTTCTTCAGCATCCGGTCAAGGAGTGACCGGACGGTTTTTACGTGGCAGGTGTGATGGTCGGGGAGATTCTCATGCACCTCGCTGGCGCTCAGTGGCGATTCCGCCCAGAGCACCTCCATGATTTCCCATTCGAGTGTAGAGAGTTTTGTATTCATTGCGGCCTCCTGGTAACAAGAATGTTTGTTTATACATCAAGTTGTTACCTTTGTCAACAAGAAATTTTCCTTGAGGACTGTTCGGGCCTGTCTACACGGAATTGGAGGTATCGTGCCAGGTCCGAACCCTACGATAGTATCGGGCCCGACGGTCGATGGAGAGACATTGAGTACAGGCGGCGCTGGTTTGGGAGAAACTTTATCAGGCGGTGACGTGCGCTTCCTCGAAGGCTGCGAAGTAGTCCTTGAGACTCTTTGCCAGGTCGAGCGAGTTCAGTGTCTCCGCGCGATCCAGGACAAATCCGTCAGCGCCTTCGCGCGATAGCAGCGCTGCATCTTGCGCTGTGAGATTTCCTTCGACTTCGATGCGGCCACGGTTTTCCATATGATCCAAGTTTTCGCGGAGAATGGAAACGCGATCCAGTGTTCCGGGCAGGTAGGTTTCCTTGCCCAAGGGATCCGCCGCCAAGATGAGCAAGCGGTCCGCCTCGCCCATCAGGTATTCGATTTTCGTCAGCGGTGTCGACGGACACAACGCAAGCCCGGCCTCGACGCCCGCGTCGCGGATTTTCGCCAACGTGCGGTGGCAATGGATGTCGGCTTCGAAATGGACGTAGATGGCAGAGCAGCCAGCCTCGACGAAGCGGTTTATGTGCTTGGCCGGATTCTCGGTCATGAGGTGGGCCGAGCAGGGCAGCGTGCAAGCGTTGCGAAGGGTCTCGACGCATTCCGGGCCCAAAGCGAAATTGGGCGTGAACGTGCCGTCGGCCACATCCACATGGAGTTCGGCGCACCCGGCGGATTCTAAATCCCGGGCCGACTCCGCGAGAGTGCCCAAGCTCACGCGTAATACAGACGCGCTCCATTTCGTTTGATTCACGTCAAATCCCCTCGCCGGTTCAAGCCGACACTTATGAGCCAGCCCCGAAAACCGGAACCGAGAAAAAAATAAGAACTCAAAACTTTTCGCGCCTTCCCAGTTATTTGGGCCGACCGCGCCGCGCGACTGTCGAAGCCGGTTGCGGACGCACAGAGGCGATATCGTAACATTGCATACCGGATGCGGACAAGAACGGTGGCCTCGACGTTGCCCTGGATTCGCCCGATAGGGATTTCGCGGCGCCGCATATATTCTGTAAGGCCTTTAATATTAATTGGTTATGGGGGCATCGACCTTTTTGCTTGGCGCGGCCGTGTATCCTCCATAGAAAATAGCACTATGAACAGAATATTTCTAATTGACAGAATTGGTTGCCGTAGTTTATTCTCCAACGGTAAAAGATGTGATTACCGGTAATTGTGTTCGATGTGCGCGAGTAATGTCGGGGTCTCGTTCGTTCGGGGACGCGGCGCGATGCGAGGAGGCGGTAACAGTGTCAGAAGAAAAAACGGCGTTGAAAGAAGAAGGCTCGGTAAAGTGGTTTAGCGACCAAAAAGGGTATGGCTTTATCTTGCATGGCGACAGTCCGGACATATTCGTCCATCACAGCGCGATCCAGATGGAAGGGTTCCGGACCTTGAAAGAAGGCGAGGCCGTCATCTACGATCTGATGGAAAGCCCAAAAGGGCTGCAAGCGGTAAACGTATCGCGCAAGTCGGCTGATGCTGGCGCTGACGCTGATGCGGATATCGATGCAACTTCGGAACCAACTTCGGAACAGGAAACGGCGGCGCCTGCGCTGGCGAACACGGAGAATTCCTAGCCACCCGTAGCGCTGGGGGCTTGAGGAAAGCCCCTATACCAGGAGAGTTCACCGGTTTTCTACTGCGACATCGTAGGAGGCCGCACGGTCTCTTTGTCCCTCCAGACGACGCCCGTTCAATCGGTATGCGATTGGACGGGCCTTGTGTATGCCGTGGGGGTACTCCTTCCTAGCCTCAAAGATTGGCGTTTTCCCGCACCGCATATTTGCTATACTGCCCCTTCGAAATGCGCTCACGGCACAAATCAGGAGAACCAACATGTTTCGCGGATCCAACGTAGCGATCGTAACGCCCTTTCAAGAAAACTTCGAAATCGACTTCGACGCCTATGGCCGGTTGATCGATTTTCAATTGGAGAACGGCACCCACGGCATCGTCCCTTGTGGTTGCACCGGTGAAGCGGCAACCATGTCGCATGACGAGCAGAAATCCATTATCCGCTATGCTATCGAACGAGTTGCCGGTCGGGTGCCCGTCATCGCAGGGACCGGATCGAACAACACCGAGGAAGCCCTGGGCCTGACCCAGTATGCAAAAGAAGTGGGCGCCGATGCAGCGCTGTTGATCACGCCCTACTACAACAAGCCGACGCCGGCGGGCCAGATCGCGCACTATACGTACATCGCGGAGAAGTCCGGGATTCCCATCATGCTCTATAACGTGCCGGGCCGCACCGGGACGAAAATGTCGCCGGAAACCATCGCGGAAATGAGCAAGGTGGAAGGCATTGTTTCGATTAAGGAAGCCTGCGGCAGCGTCGATCAGGTCACCCAGATTATCAGTCGCTGCGATATCAACGTGGTGTCGGGCGATGACGCGTTGACCTTGCCCATGATGTCCGTGGGCGCGCGCGGCGTGGTATCCGTCGCGGCGAACGTCGTTCCTGCGCCCGTAGCCGCACTGTGCGACAAGTTCGACGAAGGCGATCTGGAATCGGCGCAGCGCATCCACTATGAATTAGCGCCGCTCAATCACGCACTCTTCGTCGAATCCAATCCGGGGCCGGTAAAGGCTATCCTGGCGCACATGGGTATGATCAAGAACGTGCTGCGAATGCCGCTCGTCCCCATGGCACCGGAAAGCTTCGCGGCGATTCAGGGGACAGTAGACGCCGTTGTTGCGGCGAAGGTCTAGTTCGTAACGGAAGGCTTCCCGCCCATCCGAAAAGCCCTGAAGTTAGGCGGCGTTTGGCCAATTCAGGATATCCGCAGCAAGCCCCGTTTTGAGGATAACTTTCGCAGCCCACTCTTGGCTATGATGTACGGATTCGCCGTGTTATTCTCCGCTTCACTAATTTCGCACGAAGATCGGGTGCCGTATGTTTCGAGATAAAAAAGTGATCGTCGTGATGCCTGCGTACAATGCCGCCGAGACGCTGCGCAAGACGCACGCAGAAGTCATGAATCAGGATGTGGTGGATCATGTGATTCTGGTGGACGATGCGAGCCCGGATGAAACGGCGGCCATCGCGAAGACGCTTGACGATACGACGGTGTTCACTCACGAAAAGAATACGGGTTACGGCGGCAACCAAAAATCCTGTTACCGCCTCGCGCTCGAAAAAGGGGCCGATATCGTCATCATGGTCCATCCGGATTATCAGTACACGCCGCTGCTTATCCCAGCGATGGCGGGCATGATCGGGAGCGGGCTCTATCAGTGCGTCCTTGGCTCGCGGATTCTCGGTGGCCAGGCTTTGGCGGGCGGGATGCCGCTGTGGAAGTACGTAGCGAACCGCTTTTTGACGCTCGCGGAAAATATTGCGCTAGGCGCGAAACTGTCGGAGTATCACTCGGGCTACCGGGCCTTTTCGCGCGAATTGCTCGAACGGCTGACGCTGGAAGAGAATTCCGACGACTTCGTTTTCGACAACCAGATGCTAGCGCAAGTGCTCTGGCACGGGTACACCATCGCCGAAATCTCGTGTCCGACGAAATACTTTGCAGAGGCATCGAGCATTAATTTGCGGCGCAGCATCGTATACGGTTTGGGCTGCCTCCACACGGCGGCAACGTTCCGCCTCTGCAAGATGGGCCTCCTTCGCCTAGGCCGATTCCCCACGCTACGATGAAGCATCCCAACGAAAAGCGTTTCGAGGATTTTTTCGAGGAGGGCAAGTATGTCGTCCTCAAGAATTATCTCTACAACTACCAAATCCGGAAGCGGACCATTCAAGGGATACTCGACCGGGAGGATCCGCGCCTCGTGTTGGAAGTGGGCAGCGGCCTATCTCCGATGATTACGAATCGGGACGCGGTGGTATATTCCGAGTTGTCGTTCCGCGCGCTGGCGACGCTCAAGCGGCAGCACGCCCCGGGTATGCATGTGGTGGCCGATGGGACGCGGCTTCCTTTCAAGGACGGCGCGTTCAGCCACACCGTCTGTTCGGAGGTTTTGGAGCATGTGGAAGACGACCAGGAGGCGGTCAACGAATTGGGGCGTATCCTTGAGCCCGGCGGCGTGGCGTGCATAACCGTCCCACACCGGCAATTCTATTTTGCCGCCGACGACCGGTTCGTCCGCCACTTTCGCCGTTACGAAGACCGCGACATTCTGGGCAAGGTTGAAACGGCGGGACTGCGCGTTCGGCGTCTCGCGAAAGTTCTCGGGCCCCTGGAGAAGATCACCATGTTCTCGACGGTTATGGCGTTCTCTCTCCTGCAACGAGTGACGGGGTCGAGCGAGCGCTCAGGGAAGCCTTCTCGCGCGGCGCTGCTCATCGCCCCGTTCTTCAAATGGGCCAATCGCGCCTTCGCGATCCTTGCTCGGCTCGACGCGCGTATCATGCCGTGGGCGTTGAGCACGGTTATCCTGATCGAGGGCGAGAAGCCCAAGCCCTGATTGGGATTGGATAAGCCCAATCGCCGGATAACTTCGCAGCGGCGCGCTCCGGTGCCTACCATAGCGCTCACGGGTGAAAATACTTCTCACCTGTTGGGTCTAACCTCATTTGTCTTCGCCCTCCCACTATACGCCTTTGATAGCGCCGCTCTACGCTACCCGGCGACCGGGGGTAAGCGCCTACTTGTACCTGCGGAATCCGATAGTCTATCGTGCAACAAGTTTCCTAATGATGTTTCCCGGAAGGGTTAGAGGGTCTGCAATGAAGACGTTACTGATCATGCGGCACGCAAAAGCAAACGATACGGCTCCGGGAGAACGAGATTTCAACCGGACGCTGGCACCGCGAGGCAGGGAAGACGCCGCGAAAATGGGCCGTCACATCGCTACCCAGCATCTCGCCCCCACGTCCGTTCTGGTTTCTCCCGCGGACCGCGCGAAAGAGACGGCGGACGCAGTGACGCGAGCCTTCAACCCTGTTCCCGAAATTTCCTATTCGGACGATCTGTATGTTGCCGTGCCGCATACATGGCTGGATGAAATGGCCGGCGTCGATTCTTCATGCGACTGCCTCTTACTAATCGGGCACAATCCGACTATGGAGGCGCTTGTCGCGCTGCTGACCGGTGAGGGGGCGGGGATGTCAACGGCCACTGTAGCGCGGGTGGAAGTCGATGTAGACGAATGGCGCGAATTGGCGAATGGCGCACAGGGGAAATTGGTCGGCGTATGGGGGCCGGGGGATGTGGCGGATTAGAGCACGTGCGTTACTTTAACCGCGGAAGGCTTGAAGCCAGTGGTTCAATTGGCATCGAGCCCACTCCAGATGACCCCGAGCATAATGTTCAGTACGACGAGGGTGAGTCCACGAAATCTACTCACGGTACAGGCTGTTGGGCATCCGCCCGCTCTACCAAATATTTGTGGCGAAGGGCATCCACTATCCGTGTGCGCGCCGTGCCAGCGGCATCCGCAATTTCTTTTATCGGATCGTCCTCTCTATCCGCAAGCAACTGGTAGGTGATTTTAGCGTCGGAACCCAAATATCCCAGAGCCCTTATGGCCTCTATTTGGACTCGAGTGTCGCTGTCCTCTATCGCGCCAACGAGCCCCGGTACGGCTTCTGCCGCGTGTTTTCCCATGTTGCCCAACGTCGTAGCCGCCGCTCGCCTTACCTGCGCGTCGAAATCGCCGAGGCGCTCCACAAGCGCGGGTACCGCGAGGGCTGCCGCACCTTCAAGGTCCGCGAAAATCCACGGAGGCATAAAAAATGGCGTGGCACCGGAGCGGATGAAACTGTTGCCACCGAGAGCGTCAATCGATACCTTCCGAAAATCCGGGTCCGCGTCGTCTAGCGTGTTGAGCGCCAAATCAAACCCCCGCCTATCCGCTTCCAACTCTCCGTCAGCGATGGCTGTCAACTCAGCGAAAACGGAATCGCGATGACGTTCCCGGAGTACGGGTATGAGGAATGCCAGCATGAGAGCGACGCCAAGGAGGACAACAAGCAACTCAATGGCCGTAAAGGCGGCATCTCGCCTGCGTATCATGGGGCCGCGTCCTCTCGGTCTAGGATTTTTCATCCCTAACTGACATTTCCATATGGGCGTCCTCGTGACCATCACGGGCAAGTTTTAACGTCTCGCGCGTCAGCGGCGCAGTCCGCTGGATGCGCCGGTTAGGCGACTCATTTGCTCATGGGAATATGCGGCGTGATGAATGAACTGTAGAATCCCGCTTGGCCCAGTATTCAGAGCATCAGAGTGAAAATCCGAACTCCGCAGTATTTGCTGCTTTCCTCGCAGAAACCTTTGTTTTCGCCTGTGTCTTAATTTTTGTTTGACTGCTCCGTATAGGATGCGGAATTTCCGTTTCCATTCCGCTTGATACGCCATTGACGCACTTTGACAACAATGGCGCTGACGAAGATTCCAGGCACGCAAACATAAATCAACAGAGCAGGGAGGATGACCACCCACTTGCCATGAACATATCCCACTGGCCATTGCCCAGAGTACCAGTTTTTGAGAGTTATCGTCGCGATGCAAGATAGAGCCACGAAGACGTTTGCGAGCATAGGTCTTGTGAAAAGTCGTGTTGCGGAAAATGACGTAGTCAACAGGGCTACCGCCACACCGGCAGTGATCGGACCTGCAATTCGGTCCCAATGGAACATTCCTGAACTGCCCGATCCAATGAGGGAACCGGCCACAATTCCGCAGCAGATAGCTGCAAGCCATTGCCGCCTCTCGGACGTAGATCGCTCTGTAGATGACCGCATTGAATTCTCCTTGGAGATCTCCATATTGCCGCCTAACGGTTTGCGCGTAAGCGGCGCAGTCCGCTGCATGCGCTGGTTATGTGTGTTATTCAGGTTCTTTATTGCGTTGCAGTTCCGGTGGCTCGCCAGATTCCGCCGCAAGCGCATCAAGGAATTCTCGGATGTTTCTTTCATCATCAATGATGGATTCAGACGTTAAGCGGTAAATCCAATGGTGCGCGACACCGCTAGTCTTTAGGGAAAGCTGGGTGCCTCCATCTTGGGGCGTCAGGTCAAAATCCCAGTGGCCGCTCAGATGGCGATTCTTACTAGAAAACTTCCATGTCAGGCGCGCTGGAGGGTCAAGTGGCATGCCCAATACACTGGCAACTTCACCATTGGCGAAAGTAGCGACCCACAGCGTATGACCATCCCTCCGTTGGATTTCGACTGTTTCACACGCACTGAACCATTCCGGCAGCCTTTGATAATCGGTGAGGAGTCCATAGAGTTGCTCGGGAGGGCTATCCAGTGTAAGTGTCTCGGAGAAGTCATGCTCTGAGCGATGCAGCCAGCCAGTAGAACGAAGAGCGAGAGGAACGGCGTAAGGCACGAATAGGACGACAAGCAGCGTTGTCGCGAGCGCGAGGCATCCGATTACCAAGGCTCTCCGCATTCCGAAGCCCTCCATATCTTGAAGTGGTACGCCGTGATCATCCAAATTTAAGACACATAACAATGTTTAGGCAGTCTGCCTAAATCGGCAAACACAGACTGCATCCTTCTGCATAAGAAGTCGCCGTGCCTTCGTCATTTTCCCACTAACCCTGTACGTGCCAATGAGGTAGTCGCAACTGCCCCAATCCGGTGCCCGGGCATATGCAGAGTGTATAAGACCGCTTGGCCAGTTGCGCTCGGCATAACGCACGTACCGCTTTCTATCCTACAAGCTATCCATAAAGTTCCCCGACGATAGCACTAAAGGGAAGGGGGGGATGAGGGACAGCCACGCGCGTACATCGCTACGCGTTCATCCGTCACTCTTGTTTCCCCTCCTGGGGCAACGAGTAGGCCACATACGCGTCCCCGGATTTTGTCCCCATCTTTCCACCGCCTGCCGCGATGACTACGTATTGTTTTCCGTTGACCGCGTAGACGCTGGGCGTCGCGTAGCCTCCTGCGGGCAATTGCGTTTCCCACAACATTTCCCCCGTGTCCGTGTCAAAAGCGCGAAAGCGTTCGTCCCTTGATGCGGCGATGAAGATGAGCCCTCCGGCGGTTACGGCGGGTCCGCCGTATAATTCCGTTCCGGTGACGGGGATTCCCCGCGCGGTGAGTTCTGGGTATTCGCCGAGGGGGACTTGCCAGAGGATCTCACCCTGGTTGAGGTCGATGGCGTTGAGCGTTCCCCACGGCGGTTTGACGGCGGGGTAGCCATTTTGATCACGGAAACGGTTATAGCCCGTGCTTGAGTACGGCAGCGCTGGCTCCTTTTCTGTCGCTGATTCCAATTCTTCGTCGCTGTCGTAGAGGTACGCCAGCAGGCGCTTCATCTGCCGTTCCGATAAGAAGTCAAAACCGGGCATTCGGCCTTTCTCTTTTCGGATTGCGCTCTCTGCTTCGGCACGCGGCAGGCGTTCGGCCAGATTCAGAAGTGACGGAAATTCGCCTTCCGGATCTCCGATTCGCTCGATACCGTGGCAGTAAAGGCAGTGGCGTCCGTAGAGGATGCGGCCCGCGCTTGCAACGCGGCGGTCTCCCTTCTGCATGGTCGGGACCATGGTGAGTATCCACGCCATTTCGCTTGAATTGACGTACATGATCCCTGTTTTTGGATCGACTGCCGCGCCGCCCCATTCGCCTCCGCCATCGAAGCTTGGGTAAATAATCGTGCCTTCGCGGCTCGGCGGCACGAACTGTCCATCCGATTTTGAGCGCCGAAGCCGGTCCAGCGCGAAGGCTCGGGAGGCCTCAGAAATGTTCGTCAGGCCCTCTTCCGTCAAACGCTGTCGGGCGAAGGCTGGCGGTTTGGTGGGCAGGGGCTGCGTAGGCCACGCCGCCTCGCCGGTGAGGTCCGAGGGTGGATACGGTTTCTCTTCAATCGGAAAGAACGGCTCGCCCGTCACGCGGTCGAATATAAAGACGTGGCCCGATTTGGTGATCTGCGCGACTGCCTCGATAGCGTGGCCGTCGCGTTGGAGTGTCACGAGATTTGGGGGCGCGGGCAGGTCGCGGTCCCACAAATCGTGATGGACAACCTGATAGTGCCAGATGCGTTTGCCTGTGTTGGCATCGAGGGCTAGGAGTGAATTGGCAAAGAGGTTTGCGCCCGCACGGTCGCCGCCGTAGAAGTCGAAGGCGGCTGAGCCTGTAGGCGCGTAAACCACGCCGCGATCGTGATCGACGCTCATGCCGGCCCAGGCGTTCGCGCCGCCCGTACGCTGGTACGCGCCCTTCGGCCAAGTGTCATACCCGAATTCGCCGGGCTGCGGGATGGTGTGGAAGACCCACGCGATATTGCCGGTTTGCACGTCGTACGCGCGGATGTGGCCGGGCGCGGCGGGCAGTCCTTCGGATACCCGCGTGCCGAGGATGAGGAGATTTTCGAAGATGATTCCGGGCGTGTTCGAGGAGACAAAGAGCTTGCCCACTTCGCGGCCCAGGCCGTCGTGAAGATCGACACGGCCGCCGTCTCCGCAGTCATCCCGCAACTGTCCGGTATCGGCATCCAGCGCAAAAAGGGAGGATCCCGCCGTGGCGAGGATGCGTTTGTCCGTCCCGTCGGACCAGTACGCCACGCCACGGTTGACGCCCAGCCCCGAACGCCCTCGCATGTACTCGGAGGGATCGAAAACCCAACGCTCTTTGCCTGTCGCCGCGTCGAGGGCGAAGACGTTAATATCAGGGGAAGTGCCGTACAGTGTGCCGTCGATAATGATCGGATTGCATTGGATCTGAGACCGGACGCCGGGGCCCGTACCTCCGGCGGAATATGTCCACGCGATTTCTAAGCCGGATACGTTGCCACGATTTATCTGAGTGAGAGGGGAATATTGCCCGCTCTCCGGTCCGCCCAGATACGATGGCCAATCGGTACCGGGCTCGTCGGTGGAGGTTTGCGCGCGGGCGTTTTCATCGACAACGAAAACGGTGGTCAGGCACAGGAATAAGGTGGGCAACATACGGCGCGGCATGAGAACTCCTTTGGATTGCGGGACACGCCCGAAGGCATTCGGCGAATTCCTTTATACAGAATCAATCTGGTGTGGCTTTGCCCCTGTTTGCAGAGGGTTTGGTAAACACATGAAATCTTCTTGTCTCTTGTACGTGTTGTTAGAAAATTCGGCGCCAAATTGCATGAGGACTCCTGCCTCATCATGGTTTGATTTAGCCGAGATTACCCATATGGACCCGTCGGCGACCGGAGCCAATGAGATTGAAG
>JAPYPO010000473.1 GCA_029937645.1 Candidatus Hydrogenedentota bacterium | reverse complement strand
ATCGATGCCGGCGGATCTCAAGATGACTCTTCCAAATGGGAAATCCGGGCTAAATCAAACCACTAGTTTGAATTGACTCCGCGACGTGGTCTAGACAGAAAAGTTGGACGCGATTTCATGATGGATATCCGATATACGTTCCGCTGACACACCTAGATGTTCTAGAGGGTGTTGTAATTCTTCGAAGCACCCATCCTTGTTCAGGATATCTTGATTCGTGTGGGCTTCCGAAAGGAACGCGGCCAATGACACGATACAGGCTTCGTTCTCCATACTTTCCGCCTTCTCGGGCGTATGGTGAAATCGTATCAGGGTTGCTATTTCCTCCGGTAGTTCCCAGCGCTGGGCGATCATGTACCCGGCCTCTGGATGGCCCAACCCGAGTAGTTCCTCCTCCAAACCTACCAAGCCCTTCCCCCAACTCTTACGGTCAACCTTTCGGTAGCCAGTGGCGGATGCCTGGGCGAGTCCAAACCGGCCAATGTCGTGTAAAAGCCCAGCCGTGGATAAGGCGGATGATGGCCGAATGTTTACTTCGGTCGCGACTGCGGGCACGGCGGATGCCGTGAACAGGGCTTCGCGCCAAAACCGCTGAAAGTCAAATCCCTTTGTGCCTTCGGCCATCGATAGGACAGAAGAAGCGAGTACCATGTTGTATGTTTCTTGTAAGCCAAGAAGCCTGACGGCCATTCCAACGTTGTCGATGCGGCCCGAAAACTTATAGGCCGCCGAGTTGGCCAACTTCAGGACGTTCGCCGAGACAAGTGGATCATTCCCGATGAAGGCTTCGACTTCTTCCATAGCGATTCCGGGATCGTCTAGAACTTCTTTCGTCTTTCTGACGGTCTCTGGGAGCGAGGGCAGGTCATCGATACTCCTCAGAAGGGTAGCGATGCGGACCATGGAGGAAGACCCGCTGGCGAGACCAAGAATAGTCTGGAACTCTCCAAGTACAGCAGCCTCCTCTTTTCGATAATACCGGTCAATCGCTCCTCGGATGTGTTCGGATTTACAATAGACGGCCTTGACTCTGAGTCCCGTAAGTTCCGTAAGTTTCGAAATTGTGTTGACGTCCAGCGGAACCGCCATTCCGACTGTCAGAAGTTTACCCATCCGATCAATAGGGAAAAGCTGTTGGGTGCGCGCCATCTCTTCCGGAATAAGGTCGCATAGATCGCTCATGATCTTATATTGAGAAAGGTCAACACTGGCGATGCCCGGTTGACTGACAATGAACTTCTCGAATTTACCCATATGGAGATAACCCGATGCAATCAATATTTCCGCCAGCTTCCCCCCACGAATTTTTTGTATACGAAGTGCATCCGAGACCTGCTTTTGTGAGACGAGGCCCTCGGTCACGAGAAGCTCGCCCAGCAGCTTCTTTGGATAAGATGCCGCCATAATTGCTCATCCTCCAACGAGTCCATAAAGGGCGATTTCAATCGGCGTGATATGTTACCCCCCTGGCACCCCAAAAGGAATGTTACGTCAGCTCGATGATATAGTCAAGACGAAATAGTCTCAATCCGACAGTAACTCGACGTTGATGATCGCATAAAAAAGCTGCTGAATCAGAGGGTGTTTGGCGGAATTCGCCACACCAAAACGGCACTTGCCTGGGCCTTACGGAAATGGATCGTGCCTTGTAGGTGTTTTAATAGGTATAGGGTACTGCGGCTCTGGAGAAATGTTTCGAAGGTTAGGATTTCCGTTGGACGCGCGGCGCTGCGGCTGACGGGGAACATTTTCACTGAATGCTCCATTGTAGAAGCACACGGATTAGGTTAGAATGGGCGCTATCCTCGCGAGGGCCGATCAGTTGCAGGCTCCGTTGATGGTTCGATTTCGGGGGAAACTGGGCGAACGGCGCAACGTGTATGGTGTCGTGTGCCAAAAAGGGCCCCCTTACGGGTCGGCCATTTGTCTTTGCCATAAGCGAGATTCGGCACGGGTCGGCGGTTCAGGCCGCGCCGGGTGCGGTCGAAAATATAGTGAGACGAGGATCTACATGGTTCAGCTTCGAGAAAATGGGTTGAGCGCTTACCTGAATGAGATTTCCAAGGTACCGCTGCTGACAACGCCCGAAGAAATCCGTCTGGCCAAGTCCGCCCAATCCGGAAGCGGCGAAGCGCGCCGCCGCCTTATCGTATCCAACCTACGCCTCGTCGTGAGCATCGCGAAGAAATACCTATACTACGGGCTGCCCCTTCAAGATCTGATAGAGGAAGGGAACTTGGGCTTAATGAAGGCCGTCGAAAAATTCGACCCCGATCGCGGCTGCAAGTTTTCCACCTACGCGACGTGGTGGATTCGGCAGGCGGTCACCCGTTCTCTGTCGAACTATGGGCGCACCGTCCGCATCCCCGTCTATGTCACGGACAACATTTCCAAATACAAGCGCACGGCCGAAAAGTTTTACAAGGCTAATGGCAGGGACCCCGACGCCGAAGAGATGGCGGAGGCCATGGGCATTAAAGTGAAAGAAGCGGAGAAGATCCGCACCTTCGTGGATGATGTGGGCCCGCTGGAAAACCTGGATACGACCGATGCAGACAACGGTCGGGGCATTCCGGAGAGCGTTCAGCCGCGTAAGCTCGACGAAGCGCTGGTCCAATTCGAACTGGACCAGCAGATGGCCGAGTTGATGAAGGAACTTACGGATCGCGAATCCGACATTATTCGTTTTCGCTATGGGCTTTCCGACGGGAAAGCGCACACCTTGGAAGAGACGGGCAGACAATTTAGTCTCACGCGCGAGCGGATTCGGCAAATCGAAAAAGATGTTTTGAAACGCCTGCGTGTTTTCGTGACCGACCACACGGAAGACTTCTGACCCTAGCGGATCTGCGTAGTCGCGCGCCCGACTGTACGCGCGCCGTCCCGCCATGCTACCCTCTCCTAAACGTCACCCTTAACTTGACGAGGCCCACATGAATTCTCCAGACAACGCTCCTTTCGATGTCGAGGCGCTGATACGAACCGTACCCGATTTCCCACAGCCGGGGATCCAGTTCAAGGACATCACCTCCCTCTTGCAGAATGGCCCGGCCTTTAAATACGTTATTGATGGGTGGCGGACTCGATATATAGACCAAAACGTAGACGCCATCGTCGGCGCTGACGCGCGGGGATTTATCTTCGGGAGCGCCCTGGCCTACGCGATGGAATTGCCCTTCATTCCTGTGCGGAAAAAGGGAAAGCTGCCGGGCGAGACCATCGGGGTAGATTTTGAGCTGGAATACGGGACGGCTACCTTCGAAATCCATATTGACGCGCTGCAGAAAGGCGACCGTGTCGTTTTGATCGACGATTTGCTTGCTACGGGCGGCACAATGGAGGCAGCGGCGAAGCTCGTGACAAAGTTGGGGGCCGAAATTGTAGAGATTACCTGCCTGGTCGAGTTGCCCCCGCTAAACGGC
>JAPYPO010000472.1 GCA_029937645.1 Candidatus Hydrogenedentota bacterium | reverse complement strand
GTCACTGTCTGCCATCATCATGACAGGGTGTCCGACGGGATCTGTAATTTCACAGAATGACAACGCAGACTGCGCAGGTTAGCTTGTGACTGATATGTCTACCCGACAGATTCCCTCGCAAGAAGCTCGTGCGCTGGCTCCAGGCAGTGACCACTACACGGCCTATGTGGGCCCTCCGCAGGATTACGACTTCATGGGGGCTACTCAATTTCGCCTCTTAACAACGCTGGGTCTTCGCGATCACCATCGACTGCTCGACTTTGGTTGCGGTTCTCTCCGCGCAGGTCGGCTCCTGA
Organism: Candidatus Hydrogenedentota bacterium; assembly: GCA_029937645.1. Lineage (GTDB taxonomy): Bacteria > Hydrogenedentota > Hydrogenedentia > Hydrogenedentales > JAPYPO01. The sequence goes on along the minus strand of JAPYPO010000472.1, from coordinate 3,135 downwards.
TCCCGTATCTGAATCCCGGCAACTACTACGGAATCGAGCCGAATCGCTGGCTGATCGATGACGCCATAGAGAGAGAGGTCGGCGCAGATCAGATTCGGATTAAGCGCCCACAGTTCCTACACCATGATACTTTCAACTGCGGGGCATTCGGTGTTCCGTTCGACTACATCGTCGCGCAGTCGATCTTTTCGCATTGCGGTGCCGATCTGATTGCTCGGGGAACCAAACAATTTGCGGTGAACCTGAAGCCACATGGAATTGCCGCAGTGACTTTCATCCATCCAGACACAGGACAGGATCCGGAGCCCGGCCAGGGTTGGGTGTATCCCGAGGTCGTCACGCATTCCGTGGAGGACGTGGCGGAGCTAATCCGTGCCGCCGGCCTTCATGGCATCTCGATCCCATGGCACCATCCCCGACAGACTTGGTGGATTCTGTCCCAAGACCCCTCGAGACTGCCCGGGCCGGATCAGCTGAACCTGCTGCGGGGCGCTGACCTAACGGATCCCGCCACGGTTGAACGTCCGTAGAATTCTGGATCCGACTGCAGAAGGCTTCGATGCAATGAAAGCGCGCGCTCATCCTTTATTGTCGGCTTTTACGGCCTTCATCGCTTGCTCCAATCCAATTGCAGAAACGTTACAGACCAATGGGACGTCGCTCGCACGCGAGCATCATGACCGTGCCAATCCAATGGCACCCTTCCTGGATGAAGATGAGGCGATCGCCGCAGGAAATGCACTGGGCATTGGGTCCGCTGAGTTGGAGGGGCCGTCTGAAGTCGAAGTTCGCTCTGTTCAAAGCCTCACGCTGGTCTACACAGTCGGGAAGGCGGGCATTCGCTCGGGCGGTGGCATCCGTGTCGCGTTGCGCCACCTGCTCGGCTTCAGCCACCCCCAACTCGACGACCCAACGGGTGATGGCTATGTGACAGTACAAGTGACGGGCGACAAGGCTCTCAGTGTTCGCGTCGAACCGGAGTTTGGAGGAGAACTCTTTAACCAAACCTTTCCTTGGCAGAACGTGTTGGAAATCGGCTTACCGGTCCAGCATCTGGAAGCCGGCGAAGAAATCCGTGTCCGCTACGGCGACCGCAGCAAGGGGGCACGTGGCACGTTAGTTCAATCCTTTGATGAGCCTGAATACGCTTTCAAGGTGTATGTCGACGCCCTGGCCGATGGTCAGTACCTGCCCCTCGAGAGTTCTCCGACGCTCAAGGTAGTTGCCGGATCTCCCAGCGTGGTCAATTTGGTGATGCCGTCTGACGCTGTGGTTGGAAAGCCCACATGGGTCATCGTTCGCGCCGAGGACGCTTATGGCAATCCAACCTTCCGTTTCGAGGGCTCGATCCGCCTCGAGACGAATGACACCACTGCCAATCTGCCTGCGAGTGTGCAATTCGCCAAAGAAGACGGCGGTGTCAGACGAGTAGATGGCGTCGTATTCAACAGTGCGGGGGACTTCACAATCACTGCCTCGACCGACTTCGTAAAGCAGACGGGAAACCCTGTGCGTGTGCGAGAGAGACGCTCAGAATACCGATTGTTCTGGGGCGATCTACACGGGCACACAATCTACTCCGATGGCCGGGGCAGCGTCACCGACTTTTACGATTTTGCAAAAAACACTGCCGGTCTCGACTTCTGCGCGGTAACCGACCACGCCTTCGAAGTGACCGACAAACAATGGGCGGACTCCAAGAAGGTCACCAATACATGGAACCAACCCGGCGAGTTCGTCACCTTTCAAGCCTACGAGTGGAGTGGCATGACGAACGTGGGCGGCGATCACAACGTCTTCTTTCTCGATGACAACCCCCCAATCTTCCGTTCTCGCTCCCATTACGACTACCGAAACTTGGAGATGTATCACGGCAAACAAAGTCAGCGTAACCATATTGAAGACCTCTTCGCCTCTCTCGACCCGTTGCTTGGCGCGAGAGATGTATTCACCATCCCTCACTGGGGAGGCCGCCGTGCAAACCCCAACTACCATCACCCGGAACTACAGCGCATGATCGAAGTCTTCAGCGAACATCAACGCTCTGACGAATGGGCCATGACATTCCTCAATAACGGCTATCGCCTAGGGATCATTGCCAGCACCGATGGACATTACGGCAACCCCGGCTACGGATTTCTTCATCCAGCTCGTGAAGGAGAAATTCAAAACGTCGGCCTTGCATCCGTGGCTGTCTATGCTCAAGAACAGACACGCGAGAGCATTTTTCGAGCGCTTTATGATCGCCAAGTCTACGCCACCAGCGGCGAGCGAATCATCCTATGGTTCGCCGTGGACGGACAAATGATGGGCTCGGAGTACAAATCTAAAACCGCTCCACAAATAGCAGGCGAGGTCGTGGGCACAGCTGATATCGAGCGCATCGAGATCAACAAGAATCATGAAGTCGCACAGACGATTCAGGGCACCGGCAGTCGTATGAACTTCCGTTGGACCGACGCGAACTTCCATGCAGGGGACAGCGCCTTCTATTTCGTGCGTGTCGTTCAGGTAGATGGCGAAGAGGCTGTATCAAGCCCAGTATGGGTATCGCCCTAAGTACGAGGCCAATGCCGTTGGCCAGCCCTGCGAAGTGTCTAAAGTCAGCCGAACTCAACCTGAGCAGATGCAGTTGCTTAGGCGAGCGCGAATTCTGCGGATTCGTCCCGGTGAGGATAGTGCAAACAGCCGCCCTTTTCGTCCAGATGTGGTCTATGCGCGGCGCTCAATCCCCGCGATGTGTCTCTTAGTTTAGATCACCCATTTGTCCGAATCGTTAAGACGGGAAACAGTCCAATCGTCCGGAAGATGGCCTTCTGGCCAGCCCCTCCATACTCGTACTCAACCCCACCCTCGACAAGTAGTTTGCTCAAGAGCCCAGCAGCCTGAATGTTAACTCGAAATCTATGCCCTCCGCTTTGGAAGTCGAAAAATGCAACGTTCCGGTCAACTAGGTCGTCAACCGTCGGCCCTTGCTCCAGGCCATCCGGATCCCAAAAACGAACAGGGTTTCCGAGTGTGTAGGTGTACTCGATCGAAGACATCCGCGCTCTGGCGCGACACAAGAACGCATCGATGACCCGGGGATAGGACATACAAGCTGCCTTCTGGCACAACGTCCGAGCCTGGGCGTTA
>JAPYPO010000471.1 GCA_029937645.1 Candidatus Hydrogenedentota bacterium | reverse complement strand
GGGTTTAACGGTGTATTTGACAGCTACAGTCCACTTTGATACCCTTGTCACGTTATCGGGTCGGGATCTGCACCAAGATCCTCAGCAGCGCAGGCGCGCAGTAATCCTTGAATACTCAAGGCAGGCGATGCGGGGCTAGAGGAAGGGCGGGTGAAGTGGGGTTAGTTGCTATGTCTTCAGAGAGGAACAGAAAAGCATGAAAGTAGAATACATCAATCCATTTATTGAAAGCGTCTACGACCTGTTTTCAACCATGTTAGGAGACGAGGCCACGCGCGGCGATGTCGGTGTCAGCAAAGATAACCCCAATCCCCGCGACATCATGGCCCTCATCGGAATTAGCGGACACGCCCGGGGTATGGTGGCCCTCTCGTTCCCTAAAGCAACAGCCCTCAATATGGTAAACAAACTTCTCAGCTCCGACACCACCGAAATGGACGACACCGTGTCAGACGCCGTCGCAGAGCTGGTCAACATCGTCGCCGGTGGCGCCAAAGCCAAGTTCCCCACAGAGAATGGCAAGCCCCTGGACCTGAGCCTCCCTACCGTCGTGCGTGGATCCGGATACGAAGTGGACTATCCGTCAGGCTCGGTATGGCTTGAGGTCCCCTTCGAGAGTGGACTGGGCGGGTTCACCATGCGTGTGACGTTTTCTTTTGAAGGGGATGGAAAGTAAACTACTAGGATATGATCGCTACACCGTAGCCTTATAAGCACAGAGGCGCTCAGCAATGAATACCACAACCTTCAACGCCCTATGCAAAATCGTCTACAACAAAAGTGGTATCGTCCTCAGTGAGAACAAACTCGCCTTGGTCTCGGCCCGCATCAACCGGCGGCTGCGAGCACTAAATATCGCCGATCCGGAATCCTACCTCACCTTCCTCAACGCGAAGGGCAACGACGACGAGTTCGTGAGCCTGATCGACGCCATTTCTACAAACGTAACGAGCTTCTACCGCGAGAACGAACACTTTGGATTCTTGGCCGAAGCCCTTGAGCAATGGGTGGGCGCCGGACAATCAAGCTTTACCGGTTGGTGCGCCGCCGCCTCCACGGGCGAAGAACCCTATACCCTGGCCATGACCTGTGCGGAAACCCTCAGCCCCCGTGGCGCGACCACCCGCATATTGGCTACCGATATATCCACTGACGTGCTCGATAAGTGCCGAGAAGGCATCTACCGAAACGACAAAATGGATGGAATACCAGCAGCCTACCGGAGCAAGTATTTCCGGAACGCGCCCCCTTCGAAGCTCGGCGATCCGCAATCCCAAGTAACCGAATCCCTTCGGAAGTTGCTCTCCTTTCACCGCCTCAACCTGTCAAGTCCGCCCTTCCCCATGAAAGGGCCTATGGATTTTATTTTCATTCGCAACGTCATGATATATTTCGACGACGAGACGCGGGTGCGCCTGCTCAAAGAGGCCTACCGCCTCTTAAAGCCCGGAGGCTATCTTATGGTCGGACATTCCGAAGGGCTGACCAACATCAAAAGCGATTTCCAGCTCGTGCGCCCATCCATCTACACCAAGTAATCCACCTACACCAAGTAAAGGGGCTGCTAAACTAGAGTTTTTCGGTTTCTCGCTAGAGCACGGTTAACCCTATGCCACTAACAGCCAAAGAGCGTCAGGCCGCGCGGCGGCCCCCTCTGCGCACGCGGATAATTCGATGGATCCTGCTCCTGGGATTCGTGTGCGTCGCGTACTACATCACCTTCGGAAAGATCTACGAGCGCCTCTTCCACGGTGGCTAAGCACTGAGCCCCTCGATCCTTGATGGCCCCCCCTGGGGCTGATACAATGGCATGTACGTAAAGAAACCGTACGTGTGGGCTCACGCGCCACGCGAACCTGCATCGACCGCAATCCCGCAACGCTGACGCCAAGGACAGGTATGTCTACTCAGATAAAAGTTAAGAACCCCTGTCAACGCCTGGGGGCCATTCTCCTTGAGGAAGACGTTATCTCAAAGGGGCAACTCAGAGAGGCCTTAGAAAAGAAGGAGGCGGAAGGCGGTTTTCTGGGAAAAGTTTTAGTCGAAATGGGGTATATCAACGAGATTGAACTCACATCGATTCTCGTAAAGCAGTGCAAGATTCCTCACATTAGCCTCATGGATTACGAGGTCGACAAGTCCCTCATTGAGATGGTTACCAAAGAGGTGTGCGACGCCCACGCATTAGTGCCGATTGACAAAATGGGGACTATCCTAACCGTCGCCATGGTCGATCCCCTCGATTTACAAGCCCTTGAAGTCGTTAGGAAGCACTGCCCAGACTTAAAAATAAAGCCCATCCTCTGCAGTTGGAACCACTACGAAAACGTAATGCGGAAACACTTTCCGCGCGAGGTGGCGCAAGAGGAAACTGTCTCCCTCGGCTCATTTGGTCTCAGCGAATCCACCCCGGCCAAACCCGAGGCCGCAAAAAAGGAAAAGCCGGCGAGCGAAAGGGAGACAGTCCCAGCGGCATCGCCCGAGCCGAAACTCGTTCCCGATGAATCCTCGCCGGACGCACAGGACTTTCGCGATTCGCTACGCGAGTACGTCCACACGATCGTCCATAGCGGCCTAGAGGGGGTCGGGGACCGCGTGAGCGCACACATCGCCAAGTCCGCCACCCTGCCTTTCACCGGTGCTCAACTCATTGATGAGGTACGCACCGCGATGGGTGACGCCCTGGATGACGCGCTGGGTGGCCTCCTATTTCAGGTACAGGAAGCCCTTGAACACGCAAACGTTCCCGCTAAAGAGCTAACTTCCGCTCAGTTATCTGATATGCTCCGATCCAACCTACGGTTGGCCTTCGAAGAAGCATCCTCGGGTTTTCTAGAGCGCCTCGAACAGTTCATCCCGCGTGACCCGAACAACGAGTAACCCAGCCCTGCCAGCATCCTCCTCCTTCTCCCGCGAATTCAATAAGCGCAACCGGCTACTCGCTGGGCCCTGATGATGGGGGTGCCATTCAGAGCAGAAACCTCTCTGAATCAAAGAGTTACCAAGATAAACAGTTGACGGATATTCCAAATAGTGCTACAATTCGTCACACAATTGATACAGCCCCAATAAGATTGTTACATCAACACAACGAAACCCGCTGCGGCCAGACGCGCACTCTTGTCGCAACGAGCAACGTGCCGTAGCGAGTAATTTGTAGCTTCGGGCCAGAATTGCATCTCACGCTGGGACGGTTTATCATCACACAAACCTGATCCTCGTGCCTGGAGATGCAGTTGCGTGAGCGGTCATCCATAGCAGGGCGATTTTTGCGCGAACCGGCGCGCGCGGCATCTAGGCCAGCGCACCAAGGAGCATGTATTGGCGACGAAAATAGCAAAGAAGCGCCTCGGCGACGTGCTCCTCGAACAGGAACTCATCGAAGAGGCGCAGCTAAAAGAATGCATCACCATTCAGCGCCAGTCGGGTGGTAGCC
>JAPYPO010000470.1 GCA_029937645.1 Candidatus Hydrogenedentota bacterium | reverse complement strand
TAATCGATGCCGGCGGATCTCAAGATGACTCTTCCAAATGGGAAATCCGGGCTTTCTCTTGTTTGGGGTCTGAGGAAAGGTTGAAGAGCTCCGACACGCCGGGTTCAAGGCTGTAGATTAGAGACCATTCATCAGTCGTAACCGTGACAGAAGAATCCTCTGACAGATAGTATGTAACGCCATTCTCATTCAAAGGACGTCCGTCGGTTGTGAATGGGGCCGCACTGATCACATACTCCCTGCCCGCCACAGACGGATCCTTCATGGCCGGCAATAGTGACCGTCCCTCCATGATAGAGGGTATATCATGTCCCAGAATATCCAGAACGGTCGGCGCCAAATCAATAGCGGAGGTCAGGCCGCTATAGGCTCCCGGCGCAATGCCCGGCGCATAGATGAGAAGGGGGGCGGTAACCACCTCCTCGTATAGCGGGCAGTATCCAAATCTGAAGCCGGTCATACCCTCTGGAAGTTTGGCCATTGTGTGCTTTCCAAAGCGGCCACCGTGCTCGCCGTGATAGGTGCCATGGTCGCTTGTGAAAAGTATCGCTGTTTTCTCCATCAAGCCCATATTCTTCAGGCGAGTTAGAAGGTGGCCAAGCCACGTATCAACCATAGTCACTTCGCCGCGGTAGAAAGCGTGCGCCTTCTCGACCTTGTCTTCCGCAGAATCGGTAGGCTTGTATTCGGCGCGGGATGGCATGACCACCTCACCGCCATTTTCGGGCCAATAGAGTTTTGCGTAGTAGTCGGGAGGATCCCAAGGCTCGTGTGGATCCCACGCATCTATCCAGAGGAAAAAGTCTTCCTCGTAGTGGTTTTCCAACCACTCCATCGCCTTCGTGAAGGTCCGGGGAGCAAAATGGTCGGCTTCGGTGCGCCATGCCCCGCGTATGTCGACGCTTTCACCGGTCGAGGCCGGCACGGGCTGTCCGGATATGTCGTAAAAAGAGAAGAAGCCACGGTCGTAGTTCATACCATTGCGTATAAAAAATGGCGTGTCGACAACCGCTACGGTATGCAGCCCTTTGTCCTTGAGAATCTCAGGAAGGATAATCAGGTCCTTCGGGAGCGGCGCCCAACCGCGAAAAAAGGTGCCCGTCCAACGGCCGGTGTAAAAATCGGCGCGAGACGGCATCGTTGGAAAGCTCGCTATGTAGTGGCGGTCAAAGCGCATCGACTTGGCAGCAAGAGCATCCAATACCGGTGTACGGCTCTCTTCGTTGCCATAGCAACCAAGATGATCGCGACGAAGCGTATCTGAAATTACCCATATGACGTTCGTAATTCGCCCGCTCTCTTCAATCGCTGCATCATCCGTTAGGGCTGTGCCCGCCGCCATGACCGGCGCGCATACCAACGCCATGGCCATCAGCAAAAACGTTGTCTTCTCCATCCCATTCCCTCCTGTCTTTGTCGCTCAGAATGTGTCAAAAAAGGCCTTCCTCAAGAACTTCTACCTATGCCTCGCGCCCACCCGTGGCCTCAATGACCTTGGCATTAACTTCGTCCACATCTTGGTATCGCGTTAATCCCAGTCGGGTCCTTCGGCCATGACACTCGCCTGAATTTCCAGAAATCGATTCTTAAGCCTGGCGAAAACATCCGGAAGCTGGGCCGACAAGTCCGTCTGTTGTCCGGGATCCTTTTCCAGGTCATATAATTCGAAGCGGCCAAAGCTCCCTGTCTTCATGGTTGGAATCCACGATTCCTGAAACTGGTACAGACGGATATATTCCGAGCGAAGCCGCTGCGCTTCTTTGTTCTTGAAGGGTACGCCAAATACGTCTATTCGCGTAATCCAAGGTTCGAGCTCTGGACTCTTCGCCTTCTTCAAGACAAATTCCATCTGACTGAGGATCGCGTCGAGCGCTTCCTGGTCCCTTGGATACTGGTACTCGCGAAACCCAACCATCGAGTAATCGCCGTCGCGGATGGCCACGGCGGCCTTGGATGACATGGGCTGAATCCAGAAGAGAGGTTGATGCCGCTTGAACGCGCTAACCTGATTCGTCAGCAACGGGGAGAGATCCGAACCGTCAAGGTGAACACCCTCGGGTGTGTCCAGTCCGAGCAGGCCACAAACCGTTGGCAGCACATCGACCAATCCGCCCGGCTCCCGCGCGACGTGCCCCTTCGCAATGGTGCCCGGCCAAGAAAAAATCCCGGGGACACGAATCCCTCCTTCGTAATTGGATGACTTCTGACCGCGAAGATTGCCCACCCGATCCCGGCGATAGCTGCCGTTGTCGGATGAATAAACGATGAGCGTATTCTCGGGCGCATCGACTTCCTTCAGCTTGTCAAGCAGACGTGCAATCGCACGATCCGTGTTGTCGATACAGCCGGAATAGATAGCGGCCGGATCATCCAGCGCGCCGTACAGTGAAACAATCTCATCCGGCGCCGCAATGGTGTCGTGGGGTTCGTGGAACCATAGGTTCAGAAAGAACGGCTCGTCGGGGTCACGCTTTTTGTCGAGCCAGGAAATCGCCTCGTCCACGACGATCTGGCAGGAATATCCTTGCATGGGTCCGACCGGATCGCCGTTGCGAAGGAAATTCGTGGGGTTCTTATGGCTTGGGTTCGCGCCGCTGGCCATGCCAAACCAGTAGTCAAAACCATGCACCTCCGGCCCTGGCTTATTGGGTCGCGCTTTAGTCGGCATACCCAAATGCCATTTGCCGAAATGCGCCGTTGCATACCCCTGGCCCTTGAGCAGCTCGGCCACCGTGACTTCGCGCTTAAGCAGATGCGCATCCTCTACGTCGAAAGGCAGCGCGGCATAAATGCCCGCGCGGATGTGATGCCGTCCCGTCAGCAATACCGCACGCGAAGGCGAGCAGACCGCGGCCCCAGAATAGAAATCGGTAAACCGCACACCGTTGGCCGCGAGGCCGTCGAGCGCCGGGGTCTTCACAGGGCCGCCATCGCAGCCGAGGTCTTTGTAGCCCAAATCGTCGGCCAGCAACATGACAACATTCGGGCGTTTCTCTGCGGCCCCGACGGTGCCAGCGAGTACCAAGACTATAGTCAAAAAGGACGAGGTCATCGTCGCGGATCGTATCCATCGCATTCTGATGTTGGATTCGCCGTTGTTCATATTGAGTTTCCTTGTTTGCGGCACCGGCCTACGGCTGACTGCGAATAGCCTACCCTGTCATTGCGGGTTCTGACCCGCAATGACAGGTGTAGAGATATTAATAAGGCAAAGGGTCTCTTATGGGGATTAAGCATTGGACACCCCGGCGCGTGGAGTCATTCCCAGTCGGGGCCCTCGGCCATGACACTCGCGTTGATTTCGAGCATCTGCTTCTTGAGCTTGGCCGCCACCTCCGGATATTGGTCCATCACGTTCGTCTTTTGCCCCGGATCCGAATCCAGGTCGTACAATTCGAAGCGCTCGAATCCGCCTGCCTTGATCGTGGGGATCCACGAATCCTTAA
>JAPYPO010000469.1 GCA_029937645.1 Candidatus Hydrogenedentota bacterium | reverse complement strand
TCGTTAACGACCGAGGGCCTCGTGAAGCCCGTCCCAAAGATACCGCCCGCCTCCCATCCATCGGGGTTGCCATCGAAGTCCTCAATCTCCGAAGGTTCTTGAGCCGGCATAGATCTTTCGTTGCTGTGGGTCCCGAAAACTGATTTCAGGCTCATGCTTGCGGGGAGCCGTCAAGGCTGGTTCCCCAGAGTAGCTTGATAGCTACTCCCGTACGCAGGCGAATTCGCACTCATCGAGTACGCGGAATGGAAGAGAGCTTGTGCAGGGCGCGAACGAGATGTTACAGAATCTGTGTACTAGTCCATCTCGAATTATCGAGTTTTCCAGGGGATCTGTGATTAGATTCGTAATTTCATTTTAGTTCTCTGGTTAATCGATTCTGGCTCGCGGCTGACTTTTTCTTGTCCACAATTGGCAGTGATTCGCCAGTCACGATCCTATTCACCATGTCACAAAACCCTTCACACGCCTCTTCGCTCACTTCAAAATACTGAGGCCTAACAACATCCGCGAACATCTTTTCTGTGAGGAATCGGTAGCCGATAAAAACCTGGCCGCCGATTTCGTAGACGGAAAACCAGCACCCGGTATTTTCGACTGCCAACAAAAATTCCCAGGAAGGCTTTTCGGAAGCCGGTTTACCTCGATTACCTCTAGTAAATCGCGGTAGGCTGTTCGGCGGGCCGAAGACCTTTTCTAGATTTTCCCGTGCAGTGTTGGAGTCCACTTGAGGATGGAATCCATGGCTCCTTCCGAGGTCTCCCCCGACAAATAGCCAGCCTTCACTTACTTGATATTTGGCCTCTTGCTTTGTTGGAATCCAAATCTTCTTGTCGAGATCATCGACGTAGTCCTCAACGTGAATAGTTCCTTGTAGATTTCTCATTTTGAAAATTTTAACCTCCTTTCATAAATTCTAAGTTCAACTACATCGCCATCGATAATTCGCAGGTTCCAATTTGTTTCTCTCATGTTGGTACCTTATGGATTTTGAAGTATATAAACCTTTCGCTACGCGTATGCCGCCATGATGAAACCGAATCGGTGGATGAGTCAGGCAGGTTCGGGGAGGCTGGCATTCCTATCGTCGGGGAATTCGCAACATTTATAAGCCGCTCAATCGTATGGGTCTCATGGAAGAGCCCGTTGAAGACACAACCCTCGCGCTGCTGGCAGACAGCGTAGCGAAGACGCGCGCATGCCTGGCCTGGTTGGACCTCAAGCAGAGCGAATGGCGCCCGGGCGACCCACCGGTCGTCGCCTGCGAGACCGACACGCTTTCCCAACTTCACACTGAACGAGGCCGCTTCTTTTCCATGGCCACGTCGCTACATGACCGCTTGAACGCCGCGGAAACGAAAACCCGAAGCGCGACCGGATCGAGAAAGTCGCGCCGCTGGCTTCTCCGGTTGGAACGAGACTTTCACCGACTAGACATACCGAAAACCTTATAAAGCTCCACGACCTTACGCGTGCAGTGAGGTTTACGCGTGGATGGACATTAACGAATATTTAAAAAAGAAGGAGCGCCGGATTGCGAAGCGAATGGTTCGCCTGCGCGACGTATCGGTCTTCGACTTCAATTACGTGCCGGACAGCCCCTTGCTTCGCGAGGAACTCAAATTAGTCATTGATGCGCTGGTGCGCTACGAAAAAACCGGCATCGCCAACAACATTCTCATTGTCGGCAGTCGAGGGTGCGGCAAAACTTTAAGCCTCCGCTATCTGCAAGAGTTATTTCGCGCGCGCGGAATGACCATTCACTACGCCAATTGCCGGCTCACCAACACGAGCTACAAGATTCTCGCTCATCTGTTGCGCGTGCGGGCCCGGGGCGTCTCGTTTGACGAACTCGCGGCGCGTTTCGCCGACACCTGCCAGCACAAGGCCGTAGTGATACTCGACGAAGTGGATCTTTTGTCGCCCAAGGACCGCGACAAGGACATCCTATATTTTCTGAGCCGCTCGACCTCCAACTATATGACGATATTGCTCAGCAACAATCCGGGGTGGGCCACGGGTCTCGACGGGAGCATCCAGAGCAGCCTTCAACCCGAACACATATTCTTCCGGCCGTATACGGTCCCCCAACTCGCCGACATCCTCCAGTCGCGCGCCCGGGAGGGCATTCGGATCGCAACGGGACCGACGATCAAGGAGATCGCGGCGCGCACCGCCAAGCACGCCAACTCCGACGTTCGTATCGCCCTGAAAACGCTCTACTATTGGGCGCTGGAGCCCGGCGTAGGCTTAGGGGATAATTTCGAACGCGCCCGCCGCGATGTGGTCGTCGATGTGGTGAGAAGCCTTAACGAAAAGAATCTTCTGATTCTTAAAGCGGGCGCCGCGGGTGAGCGGCAGGCGAAGGACGTCTACGAGTCGTACCGCCGCCTCTGCATCCGGTACCGGGAAGAGCCCTACTCCTACCAACATTTCCATACATCACTCACCTACCTGCAGAGCCTGGGTCTGACGCTGCTGATGTCGACCAAGGTAAACCGATCCTTCGCCAAGACCATGCAGCTGACTTTTCCGGTCGAGATTCTCGACGAATTTCTGCGATTACGGTTTGGCCAATAGGCGCGGGGCCGTAGGCGCCTCCGAGCGGAGGGGATCCACCGGGAAGTGGGCATCGCCTGATGTGCCCCCGTACCGTTGCGCACCTCGACTATTCAAAGTAGAGAGAGTGCAGTTTATGCGTGGGGCGAAGAACAGCCCTTGATTTCTGGCGCTCGGACTTTTCCGAAAAGTTTATAAACATTGCCGCCCACTTTTCTCTACACCGCCCACGGAAGGGATTTTCGTAGCTTGGGGTGTGGGTGTAATTACAAGAAAATTATATTTCTTATCGTCGATTCCTAAAAAATGTCCAAGACGTTTCGGGGCCTAAATGTCTAACGCGTAAACTGCACTCTCTACTCTCCCGCAACGCTTTGTACATTGCGTACGAACACTGCTCCGCAAGCGAGCGGAATCCCCCGACGATTCCAGGGGTAGCCCTTTCCTCATGCCGGCCCAGGTTTCCGATCCTCCCTTTTGGGAAGTCTAACGACGATGGAACAAATTTCCCAGGCTCAACAGAAAGGAGGGAGCGGATTAGACCTGTCATCGAGCGATTCGATGGATAGGGCCTGAAATCCCCTGGCAATGTCTGAGCGAAGACGTACCGTTCTTCTATAAGTAATGGGGGCAACAAGAAAAAGGCATGGCATTGCTTGATGGATTTACCTGGAATGGGTGGCCTGCTATCTCCTGAGCGCGGGCCATACCACATTACCACGCGCATTGTTCGCGCGGACTGCAGCTACGATTCACACGGGTTTCTTAAACAATAGGAGGAAATATCACAATGAGTGACGCGCTACTCACCGCACCCGAAGACGACCGGAGCGAAGGGCATTCTTCCGCACCGGCAGAGTCTACATACGTTCTTGGCCCCTCAGGGGGAC
>JAPYPO010000468.1 GCA_029937645.1 Candidatus Hydrogenedentota bacterium | reverse complement strand
GGATTTCAACCATCATTGAACTCTGTACAGCGGATGTAGATTGTTCAATGTTTACTGTGCGGATGAATATATGCGAGGCACAGGTGCCGGATTCTCTGCGTCATATCCCGAGGGGAGTACCAGCGGGATCTCGCCACGGCCAACGTTTATCGCTTGCGCCGACGCCGTTTCGATCCCCACCATCAAAAGTGAAAAACCTAGAAATAAACAGATAGCGCGCATGACTGGCTCCTTTAATTTGGGAGGATATCAGAGATATCCGACACTATCATGCGATTCTTTGAATTACAATCGAGTTCCGAGTTCGTTGCGCGATAAGATACCGCCTTGATTTGAGGTTATGGAAGCGCAAGCGCCACCAGCGTTCCTTTTGGTCCGTTTGGTTCGTGACCGGTCATCGAAACGGCAATGTACTGCTTGCCATTATGCATGTAGGTCATCGGGGCGCCCGTAACGCGTCCAAATCCTCCATCCCCCATGCCGTTGAGTTCCAATTTGCCGAACCGTTTACCCGTCGATTTGTCGAGGCCGAGGAGATCGCCATCTTTTGCGCCAAAAAGCATCGTCTTCGTGGCCATGGGATACGCCCATCCGCCGCCGCCCGTTGGTGGAATATTCAAGCCTTTCAGTCGCGGGTGATTTTCGATACCTTCGCCAACGGGTGTCTGCCAGGTGTGTTCGCCCGTGTTCATGTTGATCGCGGTAATCGTCGAGTAGGGCGGCTTGATGAGTGGCAGGCCCGACGGACCGCGCGGCTTCGAGGGTAGGCCTTGCAGAAGCCAATCCATATTTGATCGGTTCGGATCGGGCTTGGTCAATGTCATCAAATCCACCCGCGCAATTCCCGCCACATACAATGTCGCGGATTCCGGGTCAAAAGCCGCGCCCCTCCAATTTCCGGCGCCACCGTTGTAAGGAACCAAGAATACTCCCTTGTCGTCCGGTGGCGAGAACAGCGGTGCAAACCCGTACTCCTTCACGATCTCCAAAGCTTCCGCCTTGATCTCTGGTGTGAAGTCAATGAGCGTATCTTCGGTTAGGCCTTGGGTCGCGAAGGGCGCCGGCTTCGTCGGAAACGGCTGCGTTAGGGAGGATTTTTCGCCTGGCACTACGGATTGGGGCACGGGCCGCTCAACGATGGGCCAGACCGGCTTACCCGTCACGCGGTCGAAGACGTATACGAATCCCGTTTTACCGACCTGCGCAACCGCCTTTATCGGTTTGCCGTTTACTACTATATCGACGAGATTCGGCGCGGATGGATTATCGTAATCCCACAGGTCGTGGTGAGTGGTCTGAAAGTGCCAGACGCGTTCCCCGGTTTCCGCATTCAGACAGACAATGCTCGTGCCGAAAAGATTGTCCCCCGGACGGTGACCTCCGTAAAAGTCATTCGTTGGCGCGCCAAAGGGCAGGTATACATAGCCCAGCGCCTCATCCCCGCTGATGATTGACCAGACGTTCGTGTTGCCCGAGTATTCCCAGGAACCGTCTTCCCACGTCTCGTTGCCGAATTCACCGTCTTGCGGGATGGAATGAAACTGCCACAGTTTCTTTCCGGTGCGCACGTCAAATCCACGGATATCGCCACGGACGAATTCCTTGGTCGCCGGTCGGTCCATGACTACGCCGCCCGTCACGATGACATCCCGGATAATCATAGGAGGCGAATTGACCTGCGTTTCGGAAATGCGCGTGCGGCGGTTGAGTCCCAGCAGCAAATTTACATGACCCTCCTCGCCGAAACTCGGGATAGGCTTTCCGGTCTTCGCGTCGAGCGCGATAAGGTGGCTATGGCCAGTGGCCACGATAATCCGCTCCTCGTTGCCATCCGTCCAGTAAGAGACGCCCCGGTGAAGAAAGCCCATATTCGCCGGACGCCCTTCACGCCAACTGCCCGGGTCGTATTTCCAGATCGTCTTGCCCGTCCCTGCGTCGATGGCGGCGACCTGGCTGAAGGAGGTGCTGATATACATCACGCCGTTTACCATGAGCGGCGTGGCTTGCATTGACTGCGTTTGTACGCGAACTCCGTCCATCGCGAGAATATCCGCGTCGACAGAGTCCCAGGTCCATGCGATCTTCAGTTGGTCAAAGTTGGCTGGCGTAATTTGGTCCAGGGCGGCATATTTCGCGGCGCCCTTCCCGCCACCGTGGGCCAGCCATTGGCCGTCCTTCGCGCCTGATTGCGCTGCAGCAATCGATATCGCGACAGTCCCCAGGAGCAGCATTCGGGCGCATAGGGCGATGAAATTCGTCTTCATGGTATGTGTCTCCGGTATGGTCAAATTATTCAGCCCAACTCCAGAAGGGCTGTCTGTTCGGATCAAATTTGCATCCAGACTGAGAAGAACAGTTGGTTAATTTCCCAGTCTTTGTCCCGGATGATACTCGATCTCACTCCTGTACCTCACAACTACAAGGTCGTGAAGTATTGTTGCGGCTTTACTCCGGTCATAGCGGTGATGAAGTCCAACCACGCGGCGTATCTCAGCCAGTTTACCGGATGGCAATACTCGATTCGAATTGAGCGAGATCAGTGCATTCTCGTTTCAAAAAGAGACATGGCGTCCAATGTGTTGTGCGTCCCAAGAACAGAACCCAGCGGGCCGGGATACGGACACGCGAGCCCGTTGTTCGAGCCGGGTCTGCCGTATGAGCAAGGGTGGATAATTTCAATAGTAGACTTAACTGTCTGTAATTAAAATGGTTATGATGTAAATTTCGATGCTCTTAAAAACTCTTGGGCCTCGATTGGGTCCAAGATGAGTCTACCGCGGTGTACGGCAGGGAACAATTGGCCCACTCTTGCCACATTCAGGCGTGAGGTGCTTTTCTTTTTGCAGCAGCTTGTAAGTCCATATTAAGTCCTGCGTGATTATACGGGAGTAGCTTTCGAGCTACTTTGAGGAACATTACACGCATCATGGACGCGCCAGAGGGAAGGAAAGCTCAGTCGCCCGAACAGGGCAATGTGATCGCTCTCCCGCATGTCGGCGGGCTACACCTCACTATTAGAGGCGGGCGGCATGGGCCTGAAAACTGAGACGGATCAATTTTCGGGACCCACACCCATTTAGTCTTCCGTGTAGTCTTGCCCATCGGCGCGCCTCCGAATCGGTACTCTTATTCCGGAGCATTCGAGCCATTCGCTGCTGTCGAAAATCTCCGTCAGACTAAGCCATAAACCGTTAATATAAAGCCTATTAAAGCGTTAGTCATTTATATTGACAATTTGGCATGCCTATATTACAATCACTCTTTGAATCGTCAAGAATATGCGCTTCGAGACCTGTCGGAACGGACCGGGCTTGCTGCCGGTACGATACGATCCTACATATCACAGGGCCTTCTCGACCGGCCATAGGGGTTCGCCATGCGAAAGTCACTTCTTCTGCTCTTTGTTATGTAAACGGCGGAGTAAAAGTGCAGCGGGTGGCGGTGTAAAAGTGTAGCACCTG
>JAPYPO010000019.1:2007-20639 GCA_029937645.1 Candidatus Hydrogenedentota bacterium | reverse complement strand
AATCGATGCCGGCGGATCTCAAGATGACTCTTCCAAATGGGAAATCCGGGATTAACCGGCAGGTTTCCTGCGGATAGTTCCGGATGTTTTTGAGCACCCTCAGTTCCCAAGGCCAAGGCTGCAAGTCCGAAGATACTAACGCGCATATTTGTGAGGGACAACCATTGACGCAAGTAAGATGGCCCTGATATAACCCGTCAGCAAAGCGAACTCCAGCGGAGTCTTGACCGCTGAAACGGCAATCAAGGAGCTATTCCATGCGCGTCGATTTCGTACTATCACTGGTCTCCGTTGTACTCCTGTTTGCTCAGGGCGCATTCGCAGCCGAACCCGATGCCGAAAGCGGCGCGCGAGTAGCCGGTCATGTCGCCTTCCTTGCTTCGCCCGAGCTCAAGGGGCGCAAGCCTGACTCGCGTGGTTCCAAGAAGGCGAGGACGTATATCGGCGAGCACTTTGCCGGTTTGGGGCTCGTCCCGTGGGGCGATGCCGATGACTTCATGCAGCCTATCGTCATGGGGACTAATGTCGTAGCAGTTCTACCCGGCAGCGACCCTTCGCTTGCGAAGGTGACGGTGCTTATTTCCGCCCACTACGATCACCTCGGAAAAGGATACTTGGGCGCGGCAGATAACGCCGCGGGCGTCGCGGCTCTGTTGGAACTCGCGACGCGATTCGTGAATGCGCCGGAACCCCCGAAACGCACGATTGTCTTCGCCGCGTTTGACTGTGAAGAGCGTAACCTTTGGGGTGCCGTGAGTTTTTCCATCCGAGATGATTTCGAAGCCGCGTCCGTCGCGCTGAATATCAATATCGATATGTTGGGGAGGAAGGGCTACGACGTAATAGAAGACGCCATCTTCATGTCCGCCTCTCATGCGATACCGGCGGTGGATGCCGCCGACCCCGTAACAGACGGGATTACGATTTTTACCATTCCCGCTTTTCTCACAGCCGGTCGAGGTGATCATTCTGTTTTCGCTGGCGTAGGGATTCCGACGCAGTTTTTCTCTTGCGGCTTGTATAAGGATTATCACCAGGAAGGAGACACGCTGGAAAACTTGGACCTGGATCTGCTCACGGGCTCGGTCGATGCGATCGCCCGGGTGGCGACCGGGTCGGCGAGCGCCACAAAGCTTGAAGCAACGCCCATTCCCTTTACCGGCACCGACGCGATGTTGGCATCCGGACTCGTGATAATCGAGTCCATTCTTGCTAATCCAGAGGTCTTTCCGCTGAAGCCGGAGGCGCGACAATCATGCCGCCGCCTACAAGAGACAACCCAGGCCCATCTAAGCAAACCGCAATGCGATCAAGCCGTCCACAATGGCTTGGTCGGGGCGGGCATCTTTACGTTGGCGCCCATTCTCGAACGCTACGAGAAGGGCATTTTCGCGGACGAGTGAGACGCCGATGTATTTCTGATTGTTGCGTACGGGTTTCCCTCGTGTAGCTTTCAGTATTCGCAACATTCAGACTATTCGCTGCAATCCCGCTTCGTCGTATCGCTATAACCCCTTGAAATCCTTTGCCTTCGGTTCACTTTTGTGCTCTAATATTGTGGAAACTGGAGGGCAGGGACTCACCGTGATTCGACGCGCTTTATTGCTTTGTGCCGCCTGTGTTGTTTGGGCCGGGTTTGCTGCCGACGCCGCTGCCCAGTACGCGAATGATCCCAATGTTCTTTGGGAGCAGGTGACGCTCTACCGTGATGAGTGGGGCGTCCCGCATGTCTATGCGAACAATCCGCGCGCGATGGCCTTTGCGCTCGGGTATGCCCAGGCGGAAGACCACATGGAGACGATGTCCATTGCCTACCGGGTTGCGAAGGGTCGGGCGTCGGAGTTGTTTGGCGAGGAGTATGTGGCGTCGGATGAAATGGCTCTGCGCTTGGGTCACGACGATTTGGCGCGCGCGGCCTACGCGAATGCCGACTCCCTGACGCGTGACTTGTGCGAAGGCTTCGCCTTGGGCGCGAACTCCTGGTTGATCGAGAACCTCGCCGGCAAACCGAACTGGGTTGAAGCGATCAGCCCGCCGGATGTGCTCGCGCTCCTGCATGCTTATCTCATGAGTATGGCGCCCCTCGATGTGGCTGGCGCGTGGAAACGCCCGCGCGGAACGCCGTCGGCCAACGCGTGGGCCGTCAGCCCCAAGTTGTCGGACACGGGCGAGGCGACGCTGGTCATAAATCCGCACGAAAATTATGACGATGTCTTCCGCTGGTATGAAGTACATCTGGCGACGCACGATGTCAACGTGTCCGGCGCGACGCTGTTCGGGTTGCCCTTTATTCTCCAAGGGCACAACGCTTCGCTCGGTTGGGCGTTGGCGCCGAACGAGCCCGATTTTGCTGACGTGTATCTGGAGCCGGAAACGTACCTTCCTCCCGTGAACCCGAATGCGGTGAATGCAAATGGACTCGATATTGTCCTGGCCCATGAGCTGTACAAACTCCAGGATGTACGGGAGTATTACGTCCGGACGGACGCGGGCCTCGAACGGCGGCATGTGCAGCGCCGACAAACTCCGCGCGGCCCGATCATCGGGCGACAACGTGGTCAGGGACTTTCGCACCGCATAGGCGGCTACAACGAATTTGGCACGTTGCGGCAACTGTACGCGATGGGAGCGGCGGGCGATCTGCGCGCGTTTCAAAAAGCGTTATCCATGCGGCAACTACCTTGTTTTCATATCGTCTACGCGGATAAAGAGGGCAATATCTTTTACCTCTACAACGCGACCGTAGGCGAAAAAATGGACGTGCAGCCCATACAGAACGCCGGGTTCGCATCCTATACCACCGTGTCGCCCTGGGATCAGCCGCTGTCCGCCGTCGACTCGAATTCGCAGTGGGGCGATCTGATTCCGATCACAAGCCTACCCGCGTTGCTCAGCCCCGAATCGGGTTACGTTCAAGCCTGCGCCACCGTACCCTGGTTGGCCACGGAAAAGACCGGGGCCGGACCGGGCGATTGGCCCTTGTGGTTTGCCCGTGACACCGATTCGTACCGCGCGAAGCGTGTCCGCCAACTGCTGGGGCAGGGTCCGCGCAGCTTCGCCGATCACCAATCCATGTTGTATGACTTGGTCGCGCCCTTCGCCGTCGAGGCGGTTTCCTTCCTGCTTGAGGCCGCCGCGAGACATGGCGGATTCATGGCGACGAGCCATCCGGATTTGGACGTGGCCCTCGATATGCTCCGCGACTGGAATTATCTCGCAGACCCGAAGAGCACGGCCATGACCTATTTCCACATGTGGTGGTCTACTTTTTGTTCGATGGACCCGGCGGCTATGCATTCGGAGACGGAGCTGTACGAGCTGATTCGCGAGAATAACCCTGCCATCCAACAGCACGCGCTCCGAGCCGCTGACCGCGCGGTCATGATGCTCAAGAATGAATTTCAGACCTTGAACGTGCCGTGGGGCGAAGCCCACACCCTGACCCGTGGGGATCGCACCGTACCGCTCGGCGGGGCCACGTCGGGCGAACCCCTGTTCCGCGCCTCCGACCAGCACTTCGAGAAGGGCCAATGGCCGGTGACGGCGGGTTATGGCTTCGCCATGGTCGTCCGCTTTGGAAATACCCCACACGCGGCGAGCATGGTTCCCTTCGGCACCTCGGAAGTGGCTACATCCGAACATTACGATGACCAACTGGATCTCCTGTTGGAAGGCCGCCTCAAACTTACCCACTACGACCGGCGCGATGTGGAAAGCCATGCGGCCGTGGCCTTGGGTAAGTCTATGTACCTGCGCTCCCCCAATGGCGACGCCTCGTTCTTGGTGCGCGCTGCGGCACCCGTGAAGGCTCGCCTCGAAGCCACGGCGAAAATGGCGGAGGCGCTACCGCTTGGTTACGCTTCATTCAGCCCTCACTTGGAACCGGTCGTTGAACCGCGCGCGGTGGACTTAGAAATCACCATGGAGATACGGGTGCCCGAGGAACTGTGCGCAGCTTCCGATCTCAACCGGCTCCAAGTCAGCGCGTACAGTCCGTCGCTCGGATGGATGCCGGTCGCCGAGCAACGCCTCGACAGTTCGAGCCGGACCTTTTCGGCGCGTGTGAGCGAGCCTCGAATTTTCGCCTTGATCGGCCCCCAAGAAATTCGGCGCTTCGATCCGGGAGATTTCCAACCCGAAAGACGTATGAAAACCCCAACGGTGCCGTCACCGCGAGGATTCACGCCCTTGCTGGAGCACGACGGCTACTCGGGGGCCGTCTCGGAGAAGAGCCAATCCGTCGCGGATCGGGCTGATCCATCTGAGAAGAGTCGAGAGGTTTCTCGGGAAGATTTCCAAGTTACCCGAAACTTTAATACCCGTCTAAAACCCGCGCCATCTCAGGGAACGGGCGATCCATTCGCGCAATCGGTACAGCGGGAGGCCTCGCCCGCAGAGGTCCCCGAAGCCCCGCCTGTTCCAGTGGTGGAGCAACCCGAACCATCCGACGGAACAGAAACCCTTAGCCAGCCGTCGCCGCCCGAGGCCGCGAACTTCGGTACACCGCGCGAAGTCGAACCGGAACCGAAGCCAGAGCCGAAACCAGAGCCAGAGCCAAGCCCTGACCCAAGGGCCGTGCCGGAGGAGGCACCGCGCCGCGCGGAAACACCTTCGACCGAAACCCAACCGGCAATTTTAGCGGAAGAACAGCCCGTTGAAGCGACAACAGCGGCGAAGCCCGCTGAAAAAAAACGGGCCATCTGGAGTATGGAGAGCCCCGTCGCGATGCGCGGTAAGCAACCCGCTGCGTCGAAGAATTTGTTTCTAGCGCCCAAAAATGCGATTCAGTCTCCTCTTGCGATCGGGGATAGCCTCGAACTCTCGCCACCCGTGCCCGGCGCTAATTTCCATGTCCGAACCAACCGGACGGTGCGCGCCCAAATTATGGCCACCGAGGAGCCGCCCGCACCGCTGCCCGAGGGGCTTGCGCAATTCAGCTACGTATTCTCCGTCATGGTGGATCAATGGAATGTGGAAGGATCGACCCTCGTGAGCATTCAGATTAATCCGGCCCTCATCGAGGAGAAAAACGTCGGGGCGCTCCGCCTCTACGCCTTCGACGAAACCGCCGGCTGGCAACTTATCGAAGACGTGCGGGCCGAACTTAAGACGGCCACCTTCCGCAAGCTCGACATGGCGCTGCGCAGTTACGCCATCTTAGGCCCGGCGGATTATTTTTTGGGGGATCGGTAGCGGGCCTATCGAGCGTTCGGGCGGTGCATTCAGGTTTCTAAGGTACACGATTGCGCGGCCAATTAAATTGGGGTGACGACTTCTCCGAGACATCTTCGTGATCGGGTGGTGAATCCTTATTTTATTTTCACTACAACCGAAGCGAAGATCCTATACACAAGAAAGGGCAATACCGATGGCAATCCGTGACCGGCTGGTTTTTTTTTCCGCGCTGGGGCTCTTACTGTGTTCCCTGTCCACAGTTGCACAACAGGGCGCTGTTGACGGTGAATGGCAGGCGTATGGAGCCGACAACGGAGGGACGAAGTATTCGCCGCTCGATCAGATTAACAAGGGCAACGTGAAAGACCTCGAGTTCGCATGGAGTTGGACGACGGTAGATGTGAACATTTATGAGGCAAATCCCGGAAACCCGCGTCTGGCCGACTCTACCGATTTCGAGTGTACGCCGCTCATGGTCGGCAATGTTTTGTATGCGACGACCACCTTGGGCCAAGCTGCGGCCATTGACGCCACGACGGGCGAGACCCTCTGGGCCTTTAATCCGTCAAGTTATAAGGATGGGCGTCCACCGAATCAGGGTTGGATCAGCCGGGGCGCTGCGTATTGGAAGGATGGGGACGACGAGCGGATCTACTACAGCACGGGAAATTCGTGGCTGTACGCGTTGGACATCAAGACCGGGCAGCCCGTCCCAAGCTTCGGTAAAAATGGGCGAGTCGATCTGACGAAGGGCGTCCGCGGCGCGACCCACCGCGGAGGCTACGGCCACTCATCCGCGCCCACTATTTGCAGAGGGATCGTGATGGTCGGTTCGGCCATCTCGGATGGGCCCGCTGCTAAGGAAGGGATCCCGGGAAGGGTAAAGGCCTTTGACGCGCGGACCGGCGCCGAGAAATGGACCTTCAACACCGTCCCCGAGGAGGGCGAGTTCGGGATGGAGACGTGGCTGAACGATTCGTCGAAGTATTCCGGTGGCGCGAACGTTTGGGCACCCATGGCGGCGGACGATGAGCTTGGTTATGTCTATTTACCGACGAGCACCCCCACGAACGACTTTTACGGCGGCCACCGGCTCGGCAACAATCTGTTCGCGGAAAGCCTCATTTGCGTGAACGTCGAGACCGGCGCGCGCGTTTGGCATTTTCAATTCGTCCATCACGGCTTGTGGGACTATGACACGCCCTGCGCTCCGGCGCTGCTGGATGTCACGGTGGAAGGGAAAGCGATCAAGGCTGTTGCGCAAGCGACGAAACATGGATTCGTCTTCGTTTTCGACAGGATTACGGGCAAGCCCGTCTGGCCCATTGAGGAGCGGCCTGTTCCTCAGACGGATGTGCCGGGGGAAGTCACATCGCCCACGCAGCCTTACCCCACGAAGCCGGCCCCCTTCACCACACAAGGCGCGAGCGAAGATGATCTGATCGACTTTACCCCGGAATTGCGCGCGGAGGCAAAGGAGATCTTGGGTCAGTTTAAGATTGGCCCGTTGTTCACGCCTCCAGGGGCCGACAAGCCAGTGATTATGAAGCCGAGTATGGGAGGCGGCGCGAATTGGCCGGGTGTAGGCGTAGACCCAGAGACGGGGATCCTCTACGTTCCATCTATGAACCGACCGACGGCGTTGATGTTGCGAAAAGGCGATCCCGCGCGAACGAATTTTCGATACACTCGGGGATTCGCATCGGTGGAAGGGCCGCGTGGCCTGCCGTTATTCAAGCCGCCCTATGGGCGAATTACGGCGATAGACCTGAAGACGGGCGACCATCTTTGGCGGGTGACGAACGGCGGCGACGGACCCCTTGATCACGAGGCCTTGGAGGGTTTGGACTTGCCGCCCTTGGGCACGAATTGTCGGGCAGGGCCGCTGATCACAAAGACGTTGCTTTTCGTGGCCGACGGCTCGGGTCGTTCGGGCACCGCGACGGGCGGCGGCACCCGGCTTCGCGCCTTTGACAAGCTGACCGGCGAGGCGCTCGCCACCTTTGAATTGCCCGACCAGGGGACCGGTGTTCCTATGACGTATAGGTCCGGCGGGAAGCAGTTCGTTGTAATCGCCGTCGGAAGTCGGCCCGCGCAACTTGTTGCGCTTGCCCTGCCGTAGCGAAGGGAGTGTTCATGTCTATAGGCGCTGTGGAACTTATCGTGATCGTATTCGTCGCGCTCGTTTTCGGTGCCATAGCGCTCCGTAACCGGCGCGGCAAATAAGATCACGCACCTAAATCTCTTTACCTTGGCGAGAGGACCAGGACCAAGAATGCCAACCGTAGCCTGCCGCTATACCTGCCCACCCAATTACGATCTGAATGTGACGGCCAACGCCCACGGCTGGCGCCAGTTGGCGCCGTTTGCATGGGAAGTGCAGAAACCGAGATTACATTTCGCCTGTTGGGCTGGCGAGAAGGCCGTCGACGTATCCTGTACGCAGAAGGGCGGCACCCTTGAAGCGCGGCTAACCTCCCACCAAAAGCTCACGAAGGATGAACGGCGCGACGCCCGCAATCAGGCGGAACGCGCGCTCGGGCTGAATGTGGATACCACACCGCTGCTGGAGGTCGCCCGTGGAATCGACGGGACCTGCGCCCGCCTGGTGGAACGAGGTGTGGGTCGATTGCTCCGTGCCCCGACGCTCTGGGAAGACGCCGCGAAGACGCTTTTCACAACGAATTGCTCCTGGGCGCTTACCGTGAAGATGGCCTCGGCGCTCTGCTCGTCGCGCTATAGCGAGGCGACACCCTCCGGCGCCTTTCCCTTTCCAACACCGCATTCGATTGCCCGCTTGAAGGAATCTTCACTGCGCAAGAATGTTCCGATTGGCTACCGTGCGCCCTATTTCCTCGCCATAGCGAAACGGTTCAACGACGATCCTCACCTCGGCCAGTTGGAATCCGGTGCGGAAGATTTCGAGACGGTATTCGAGCGGGTCAATGGATTGACTGGGTTCGGCCATTACGCCGCCTCGCACCTGCTCGTCCTCGCGGGTTACGCTCACGAAATCCCTGTCGATACCGTCGTCACCGCCTACGTAAAACGCGCGCACCGGGCGCGAAAACCCCACTCCTTTGTACAGCGACACTATAAAAAATGGGGCCGCTACCGCTGGTGGGGCATGAAGCTTGAGCGCATGATTCTCGAAGGCGCGGGCTCGTTGGAATGACTCCTGTCGAGAACGCCAACATAATTATATTGAGACTGCCGGGGTAATGCCTATAGAACCGCGGCGAGCGTGCTCGCGAGCCGCGATAACTTCTAACTTTGCTCCACCACAGTTGCTCCCGGCTGCGCTGGACTGGGAGATTCCATAGACCTTCGTGTATGATCCCGCCGAGTCCTCAGCCGCACCCGGAGCGATGTCCTATGCAGCACCTCATCTTCGCCGCCGCCGTATCTTCCTTCTCGGCCCTGGCCGCGATCATCGTGGACGAAGAGGTACAAATAGAGACCGAGTTCGTGCGTTTGGAAATCGATCCGGCGCAGGGCGGGGCCATGAGCGATTTCGGCTTCCTCTCCGAAGAGCACTCCCTTGCTGGCCGCGACGGCCTGTTGCGGGAAGGGTTCGGCGTCGGCAGTTTTTACATTCCGAACCGGCGTCTGAACGAACGGCTGGAAATCGACGACGCGGACCCGACGCGCCCCATCGTCCGTTTCAGTTACCAGGGCGACGGGCCGAACATTAAGGGCCTTCACGTCAAACGCACGGTCGAACCGTTGCGCGGCAAGGCCTCGATTCGCGTGGTATGGCGGATCGAGAACGCGGGCGAAGAGGCCCAGTGGATCGCGCCCTGGATTCGCAATCATGTGACGCCCGGCGGAACGGTCGGCCCGGAAGACCGCATCGACATACCCACGCTCGATGGACTCATCCAGTCGGCGCACTCCCTCTTTGCCACCGCGTCTCGAAATTGGATTGCGGCAACGGATTCGACCGCGAAGGAAACGGTATACGCGGTGTTCGACGCGGAAGATCTGTACGCCTTCGAGGCTATCGTGGAAGAAAACATCATGGGCTTCGGCGCGCGATTTGTTCCGCGTTTCCTCGCGCCGGGCGAGATTTGGGAAACGACCTATCGCTTGTGCGCCATCCGGGGGCTCACGCGGGTGGACTTCGCGACCGATGAATTCGCCTCCGAACTGTCCTATGAGGCCGGCGTAATCCGCGCGCTGATCAGCGCGACGGAAACCTTTGATCGCGTCGAGTTGCACGCAAGCGTAATCGGTGAAAACGGTGAGGCTACGGCGCTCGGTGGAAAACGCTTTTCCCTCGCCCCCGACCGCTTGATTCGAGCGTCGTACAATTGGAGCGCCCCGGCGGATGGGGTGTACGAGTTTCTCGCCCAAGTGCGCAAGAACGGAACGCCGGTCGCCCTCGGGAGTGACACGCGCTCCCCGCACGGCGGATTCGACACGCAGTTTACCGTCGGCGAAACGCGCTCGGCGCCCATGGAGGCCTGGACGGACGCGCCCTATGCCCTCGAGCGCGGCGCGCGCACACTGGACAGAACCCTGGCGGCGGAGGGGGACACGGCGATTTGGTTCGAGTCGTCACTAAACAAAATTTTTCGCGAGGATGTGCCGCGGGCGATCGGAAGTGTTGACCCAGAGGCGACGCTTGTCCTTGCCCAAAACGAGCACGAATCGTTTCAGATTGTGCTCCGGCCAAAAACCGGCCAAGACTTGCATGACGTCGCGGTGCGCGTCGGTAGACTCAGGAATCTTGCGACGGGTGCAGCGCTTCCGGCTTCATCGGTGCAAACCTACCGCGTCGGGTATGTGCCGGTGCGCATCCCGAGCCACCTTGAAAATCCCACTGGCGACTACCCCGATATTCTGTATCCTTTCGTGCCGTTCGACGCGCCGGGAGGCCGTTGCGCACCGATTTGGGTGACGGTCTTCGCGCCGCAGGGCACGAGGCCGGGACACTATCGCGGCCCGGTCGAAATTCTTTCCGCCGACCATGATCCGGTCACGTTGGCGCTCGATGTGGAGGTGTTGGATTTCGCCTTGCCCCAGCGGCCGACCCTCAAGACGGATTTCGGTTTCTCGGCGCAGCAGGCTCACGATCGCGCGGCGGCCATGGGATTCACGGGCGGGGCGGAGGCGTTGGATCGGGCCTATGGGCAAAACGCGCGCGACCATCGGGCAACCCTCCGAACGCTGGCGAGCATGCCCGCCGAATCCGCGGACTACAAGGCGAGCCTTGCCGATTTTTCGGACGGCTTGGATGACTTGCTTGAGTCCGGTGTGACCACCATTTCGGTTCCCAGCTCCCTGATCGATATCCCGGAACAGCTACGCGCGGCCAACGCATTCGTTGTCAAACACGAACTACAGGATCTCGTCTTCTGCCACATGAGCGCCGAACCGCTGAAGCCGGCATGGCTCCGTCTCCTCGACGAGATAGGCCTGTGGCGCGAACTCGCGCCGGACATCCCTGTGATGGTTAGCACCTTCGGGCTTGAACCGTTTTTGGCGGAAGACTGCGAAATCTGGACCGTGCATTCGCAGGTCTTCGACACCCTGGCGAACAAGACGATCTTGGAACGAATCGCGGGGGGGCGGGAGGTGTGGTGGTATGTGAATCACGCGCCGCCGAGGCCCTACGCGAATTTCCTGATCGAACTTGAACCTCTGGAACATCGCGCGCTTTTCTGGCAGGCGTGGGCCTTGGGGGTTCAGGGCCTGCACTACAGCGGCGTCAACAATTGGCCTGCCGCTGGGAACCCCTTTGAAAACCTGCTGGACGTGACACCGGTAAACGGTGACGGCGTGCTTCTCTATCCCGGCGAAGATGGACCCGTCAACTCGATTCGTTGGGAAACCATTCGGGACGGTATCGAAGACTTCGACTACCTCGCCCTGCTCATGAGCCGACTGCGAAAACTTCGCGATCGGGGCGGAAATTTGTCGCTCCTCGACCGGGCGATGGACGTGGCTGACCTGGAGGCGATCATCCCCAATCTCGTGACCTACACGCGCGCTCCCGTGGTTTTTCAATCGAAGCGCGATGCCATGGGGCGGATGATTGTCGAGTTGCAGCGGGCGTTGGGCGGTCGCCGGTGAAGGATTCCGTTGCCCAGTTTTACCGCGACAACCCCGGCATGGTGAGTTCGCCGTTCGGTGGGATTCATGGGATCAACGAAGAGCTTTTCGCCGAAGTCTTCCGCGCGCTCGACATCGATTTGACCAATCGCGATGTTCTCGACGTCGGGTGTGGGCGGGGGTTCGTCGGCGAATTGGTGGAACGAGCCGGCGGGCGCTACACGGGCATGGATTTCGTCGCCAGTCGCAGCGGTTTTTCGCTCACCGTTGCGGACGCGGCAAATATCCCATTCGCGGACAAGGCCTTCGACGCCGTTTTCTGTATCGACGCATTCGAGCACATGCCCGAGCCCGCGACCTGCGCTGCGGAGTTTCGTCGGGTGCTCCGTGACGGCGGATTCTTCTTTCTATCCGCCCCGAATTACGCGAACACGGCGGGCTTGATCAAGTGGTCCTACGAGGCGCTGGGCCTCTATGAAAAGAATACCTGGGCGCCCTTCGGCCGCTGGCAGCCCCAGGAATTCGAATCGCCCGTGACGAGCCAGCGCATTACGCGGCTGTTTCGCGGCGCAGGCTTTCCATCCATACGGCGCATCGGCTATGGCGCGGAAGTCGGACTCGGTCTCCTCCCCTGGATTGACCATCCCCGAATGCCAGAGGCCATTCAATTTCGGATGCAGCGGCTCTTCCGGAAGATCGGACCACCCATCGCACAGGTTTGGCCTGACGCCAGCCTTCATGTATTTTATAAGATGGAGGTGTGAGGAGGATTTCTCTTCGCCGCGATATGTCAGGTTTCTTCTCTGAAATAGTGCGACTCACGCGAAAAATGAAGCTTCGCTACGGCTCGCAGAAAACGGTCATCCGCACGCTGCGCAAGATGGGTATGCACGTGGGTGAGCGCTGCCGCATCTACACGCTGAAATTTGGTAGCGAACCGTGGCTCATCCGCATCGGCAATCACGTCTGCATCTCGAACGACGTGGCCTTCTTCACCCACGGCCTCAATTGGCCCCTCCAAGATAAATACGAATCGCTCACCGGCTTCGGGACGATCACGGTCTTGGACAATGTCCAAATCGGGCCGGGCGCGGCCATCTTGCCCAACGTGACGATTGGGCCCGATGCCATCGTCGGCGCGAACAGCGTCGTGACGAAGGATGTGCCGCCCGGCACCGTCGTAGCGGGGAACCCGGCGCGGCATATTTGCACGCTGGAGGAATACGAAGAACGCTGCCTGGAAAAACACATCGACATTCCACTGGATCGAAGCGCGGCCCGCCGCGTACTCGAGGAACGCCTTTGGGGTGGGGATTCGGAATGAAGCTGGCGTTACTGAAAGGGAACCGTTTCAACCCCTGGCACTTGCAGGCCTTTAACATGCTCCGGGGCGATGCCGAGGTAACGGCCTACCGCGCGGAGTCGGAAATTCAGAACTACTTCCACGGGCGCGACGATGGATCGCTTTCGTTCGCCTTCGAGCGCATCTATTTTGATACCGAGGGCGGTCCAATAACGGCTCGTTTCATGAAGCGTCTGGCGGCGCGCTTCCGGAATCGCGCGCCACGAGTCCTTCCGTTTCATGAGCGCCTTGAGGGGTATGACGTGCTCCAATCGTGGGAGCTGTTTACCGATTGGACGGCGGAGGCGGTCGCGGCAAAGCGGAAATACGGCATTCCCCTATGCCTGATGATCTGGGACAACATCCCTTTCAACCAGGAGGCCGACCCCGGCCGGCGAGCGATGAAGGAGGAAGCGCTAGAGCATGCGGATCGATTCCTGGTTCACACCGAACGCTCGCGCCGGACGTTGCTCATGGAAGGCGCGGACCCGGAACGGATCACGCTCGTGAATCCGGGAGTTGATACGCAAGCCTTCGCGCCGGGGCCTTCGAGCCGAGGGGAACTTGGGCTGGACGACAACGAGTTCGTCATCCTCTTCGTGGGCTGGCTGTTGCCTCGCAAGGGAATCGACTTTCTCATTCTGGCCCTACGGGAATTGGTCAACCACCCCGAACTGCAACACATGAAATTTCGCCTACTGGTCGTGGGCTCTGGGCCGGGGAAGGACCGCGTAGAGGCCCTGATCGAACGAGCCGGTGTCGGCGCAAACGTAACCTTCGCTGGGTCTCAATCCTATAGCGATATGCCCGCCATTTTTCGCTCAGCCGACGCATTCGTTTTACCCAGCATCGCCACGCCGGAATGGCAAGAGCAGTTTGGAATGTCGCTCATCGAAGCGATGGCCAGCGGCGTGCCCGTTGTGACCACCTATTCAGGGGCCATCCCCGAAATCGCTGGGATCGCCGCAGAATTGTGTCAGCCCAACGACTTTCTCGCGCTGTATACGTCGCTCAAGAAACTCGCTCTGGAACCGGAGACGCGCGAGAATTTAACGAATTTGGGCCGGGAACGAGCCTTGGCCCACTTCAGACAAGAAGACTACGCGTCGGCCCTGTCGGATGTATACGAATCGCTGACCTAAGGAGTGGTCAGTCAGATACTAATCGCCTTCCCGCCTGTAGCCATGGCGGCTTCCTTGATGACTTCGGCGAGCGTCGGATGCGCGTGCGAAGAGCGCGCAATATCTTCGGAACTCGCGCCAAATTCTATAGCAACAGCTGCCTCCGCAATAAGATCGCCCGCGCGCGGTCCGATAATGTGGATACCCAGCACGCGATCCGTTTTCTTATGCGCAAGAATTTTGACCTTGCCTTCTGTCGTTCCCAAGGCTTTCGCACGGCCATTGGCCATAAAGGGGAACGAGCCCTTCTGATACGGAATATTCGACTCCTTCAGCTCCTCCTCCGTGCGCCCCACCGAGGCAATTTCCGGGTGCGTATAGACCACATTCGGAATGGCGTCGTAGTTCACATGCCCGTATCCTGTGACGATCCGCTCGACACACGCCACGCCTTCCTCTTCGGCCTTATGCGCGAGCATGGGCCCGCGGATCACATCGCCGATGGCATAGATGCCCGCTTCCGCAGTCGCGAAATGATCATTCACTTCCACGCGGCCCATCTTGTCCTTGGTTATATTCACCGTGTCCAGGCCGAGGCCCTCCGTGTTGGGTCGGCGCCCCACCGCAAGCAACACGCGGTCACAGGAAATGGAGTCACTGCCTTCAATATCGACCATACACCCTTCGCCCTCGACACGGGCCGCGGTGACTTTCGCGCCCAGTTGGAAGGTAAAGCCCTGCTTCTTAAATATTTTCTCCGCCTCTCTGGAGATCTCCCGATCCATCCCGGGTAGCACGCGGTCCAGGTACTCGAGCACCGTAACCGTCGCACCCAGGCGCATCCACACCGAGCCCAGTTCCAACCCGATGGCCCCCGCGCCAATAGCCACCAGATGTTTTGGGACTTCAGGATAGGTGAGGGCTTCCGTGCTCGTGCCGATACGGTCGCCATCAAGCTCGATGCCGGGCAAGGGCGTGGAAACACTGCCCGTCGCGATGAGGATATGTTTCGCTTCCAGCGTGGCCGGAGACTCGCCCTCGACAACGACTTTCCCCGGACCCGCAATACGCCCCGTCCCAAAATAGCGGGTGATCTTATTTTTCTTGAAAAGGCCCGCGATGCCGCCCGTCAATTGTCCGACGATGCTGGTCTTGCGCGTCATCATGGTGTTGAGGTCAAGCGAGACGCCGTCAAGTTTTACGCCGTGCGCCGCCATGCCGCCCTGGGCTTCGTGGAATTTTTCGCTCGATTCCAGCAGGGCTTTACTGGGGATGCAGCCCACCCGCAGGCAGGTCCCGCCGAGATCCTTTTCCAGCTCCACACAGGCTGTGTTTAGGCCGAGTTGTGCCGCGCGAATGGCCGCTACATATCCGCCAGGGCCCGCGCCAATGACGACTAGATCGTGTTGATGGGTTTCCATATTTCGCTCCGAAATTACAGAAAAAAATTATTAGCCACAGAGGGCACAGAGATTAGCGTAGCTAGATTTCCAGCAGCATCCGCGACGGATCTTCGAGGCAGTCTTTGATTCGTTTCAAGAATGTAACCGCCTCGCGACCGTCTACGACCCGGTGGTCATACGAAAGGGCCAGATACATCA
This sequence comes from Candidatus Hydrogenedentota bacterium, assembly GCA_029937645.1. Lineage (GTDB taxonomy): Bacteria > Hydrogenedentota > Hydrogenedentia > Hydrogenedentales > JAPYPO01. The sequence goes on along the minus strand of JAPYPO010000019.1, from coordinate 5,343 downwards.
TAGGCCGAATCACCACCTCGTCGTTGATAGCCATGGGCCGCTGCTGGATCGCGTGCATGCCCAAGATGGCGCTTTGCGGCGGATTGACGATGGGCGTCGAAAGAAGCGAACCGTACACGCCCCCGTTGCTAATCGTAAACGTCCCGCCTTGCAGCTCATCCAACCCAATCTTATTCTTGGCCGCGCGCTGCCCGAAGTCCGAGATAGCCAATTCAATTTCCGCGAAGCTCATGCGTTCGGCGCTGCGCAGCACCGGCACCACAAGCCCTTTGCCGCCGCCCACCGCGATGCCGATGTCATTGTAGTTCTTATAGACGATATCGGTTCCGCGCACCTCCGCATTGACCTGCGGCAGGGTGCGTAAGGCATCGATTGACGCCTTCACAAAAAACGACATGAACCCTAGTTTGATGCCGTACTTCTCCGTGTACGCGTCCTTGTACCGTGACCGAACTTCCATCACAGAGGTCATATCCACCTCGTTGAATGTCGTCAGCAGGGCCGCATCCTGCTGGGCCGCGACCAGCGTCTTGGCCACACGCTTCCGCAGCGGCGACATGGGCACCACTTCCTCGTCCCGAGGACCGTTCGGCGCGGCGGGTGGCGCGGACGCCGATGCAGCAGCCGGCTGCGTTTTTCCCGCGACATGGCGCTGCGCATCCTCTTTCAGCACACGACCGCCGGGGCCGGTCCCAGACACCTGGCTTGCGAGCGCCCCCGCTTGCGCGAGTACGCGTGCGGCGGACGGCATGACGTGGCCGCCACCGCCATCGTTGGAACCTGCCGCCGGGGCCTCGGCCGGAGCGGCGGTTTCAGAGGCTACCTCGCCCGCCGGGGCCTCGCCTTCTTCCATGAAGCCAATTACATCGCCCACGTTGGCCTGGTCACCGAGCTGTTTTACGATTTCCGTGATCGTCCCACCGACCGGCGCGGGCAATTCCACCGTAGCCTTGTCCGATTCGATCTCGACAATGGGATCGTCTATGGCAACATAGTCGCCCGGCTGTTTTAGCCAAGTTCCGATTTGTACCTCCGTAATGGACTCTCCCATCGGGGGTACGATAAGTTCAATGGCCATGGTGAGGTTTCTCCTTGGGTAATTGATCGTAAGAAAAGGGGGCGGCCCGTCTGCGCTCCTGCCTCGCTATGCTTGCGTCAATTCCGTTCTTGCTTGGTTATCCAAAACAATTCCCAAAATAAAACTTCTTGTCAGACCGCTAATACCACGAGGTCTCCTCCGAGCCAAAGGCGATATCCACCAGCTTCTGCTGCTCGAGCCGGTGGCTATGGGCGGAACCGGTCGCCGGGCTCGCCGACGCCGGACGGCTCACCACCGTGAAGGGGAATCTGTCCAAGAGCCGCTCGCCAAATTTCCCTTTCATGCGGCGCCACGCGCCCATGTTTTCCGGCTCCTCCTGCACCCAATACACCGGCGTCTCCGGCTTGTAGGGATTGAGGATTTTTTCCAGATCCGGCGGCTGCAACGGGTAGAGCTGTTCGACGCGGAGAATCGCAATATCTTCCACGCCGAGTTTTTCCCGCTCCGCTTCGAGATCCCAGTAGACCTTTCCCGTGCAGAGAAGAATGCGCGACACGCCTTCGATGCGCCCGCCCGCGTCAGGCAGGATGCGCTGAAAGCGCCCCTGGCTCAGATCGTCCAGCGTAGAGACTGCTTTCGGATGGCGCAGCAAACTCTTCGGAGACATGATAATCAGTGGTTTCCGCCAAGGCCGCACGACTTGCCGCCGCAACAAATGGAAATACTGCGCGGGCGTGGTGGGCACGCAGACCTGATAATTGTCCTCGGCCGCGAGACTGAGAAAGCGCTCGAGCCGTGCGCTGGAATGCTCCGGCCCCATGCCTTCGAAACCGTGCGGCAGGAGCATGACCAATCCGGACAGCACCCGCCACTTATCTTCGGCGCTCGAAATAAACTGATCCAGAATGACCTGCGCCGTGTTCACAAAATCGCCGAATTGCGCTTCCCAAATGATCAGGCCATCCGGATACGCGCCGCTGTATCCATACTCGAAGGCCAACACCCCCATTTCGGACAAAGGACTGTTGTATATATCGACGCGCGCCTGCGTGTCTGACAGGTGTTGCAGCGTGGAATGTTCCGCCTCCGTCTGGTTGTCGAACAAGACCGCGTGCCGGTGGCTGAACGTGCCCCGCTTGCAATCCTGTCCGCTCATCCGGACCCGCGCACCCTCCGTCGCCAAGCTGGCCAGCGCCAACGCCTCTCCCATCGCCCAATCGATAGGCGCCTCCCCCTTGCCCATTTTTGCGCGCGTCTCGATGATCCGCAAGGCCTTGGGATGGGGCGTGAAACTTTCCGGAAGCGTCGTCAGACGCTCCGACAGGTGGGCGAGTCGATCCATTTCTACACCCGTATCCACATCAGGAACATCAACATCGGGCCCGCCACAATAATTGCTCCAAATGCCACGGAGTACCGACGCAGGCCGCACTTGTGGATCGGATCGCGCTTCGGATAGGCCTTTTTCCAACCGTTCGCGGCGCTCGACTTCAATCGTATCCGCCTCTTCCCGCGTAACCCCGCCCATAGCGAGGAGGCGTTCAAGATAGCTTTCGCGTACGGACTTGCGCTTGGCGATTTCGCGGTACATGATGGGCTGGGTGAAGCCCGGTTCATCGCCTTCGTTGTGGCCGCGTTTCCGGTAACAATACATGTCGATGATCACATCGCGCTGAAATTCCGCCCGAAAATCTAACGCCATATCGACGACCTGAGCCACCGCTTCGGGGTCTTCGCCGTTCACATGAAAAATGGGACTCTGCAACATGCGCGCCACATCCGTGCAATACGGACTCGAACGGCTGTCCTCGGGATTGGTTGTAAACCCGATTTGATTGTTGATAATGACGTGAAGGGATCCGCCCGTCGTATACGCTCCCAATCGGCTGAGATTGAGCGTTTCCTGAACGATGCCCTCGCCCGCAAACGACGCGTCTCCATGAATTTGGATGACCATCGCGCGCCGGTGTTCCGGGTCGTCGTTGCGATCCTGAAAGGATCGGGCTCGGCCACACGCCAGCGCCGGCACAAACTCGAGATGGCTCGGATTGAAACAGAGCGCCAGATGAACCCGCCGCCCCTCATCCGTCTGCCAATCCGAGTGATAGCCGAGGTGGTATTTCACGTCGCCTCGGCCCGTGTACTGATCCGGATCCTTGTCTTCGTATTCCCGGAAAATCTGGGCCGGGTCTTTCCCCATAATATTCGCCAGGACGTTGAGGCGGCCCCGGTGTGCCATGCCCAATATAATTTCTTCCACGCCGCAACTGCCGGCCTTGTCAATGGCCAACGACAGC
>JAPYPO010000019.1:0-1997 GCA_029937645.1 Candidatus Hydrogenedentota bacterium | reverse complement strand
GAATAAAACTTTCTGCGCCTTCCAGAGAAAAACTCTTCGCGCCCGGATACTTCTTCTGGATGAACTCCTCGAACATCGACGCGTCGGTGAGATGGGTAAGAATCTTGATTTGCTTCGCGCGGCTCAACTCCAGACGGTTCTCCGTGCTCTCCATCCGTTCCTGCAGCCAGTTCCGCACATCTAAATCATCAATATGTAATATTTGCACACCAATGGATCGGCAATAGGTATTCCGAAGGCGCGTGATAATCTGTCGCAACGTCGCTTTTCGTTCCGCGCCGACGTAGGAAGCGCTGAATTCCATATCCAGCTCATGATTTTCGATGCCGTGGTAACCCGGTTGCACCTCGGGCAACTCTTCCACATCCGGTGTCAATGGATCGATCTGCGCCATCAGATGCCCGCGCACGCGGAAGTTGCGGACGATGTTGTCCACCTTATTCTGCAACATCGACTGGCTCTCAAGCTGCGAATCGAGCGAGGCCGATCCGTTTCCACCCGGTGGATTGAAGATCGAGGTCGGCTGGAACGAAGTCCTCAGGCGCGGGGCGACCCCCTTCGGCGACGAGCCGTTGATAGACTCGAAATACAACGCCCATTCTTCACCAACCGAAGTCGGATCGAGAAGGTAATCTTCGTATAGGCCTTCGACAAACGCAAGGCTCATCCCATTGGGGCCTGACTCGGCTGAATTCATAACACGCTCCCAAACTCCTACAGATTCTCAAAAGACACATTCAACGCCGCTATGCGGGCATGATACCGAAAGCCCGTGATTGTTTGCACGGGCGAAGCCCGATTTTTTACAGCCCGGTCAAGAAATGCACATAGGTCTCGATGCCCCGAAAGATGTTTGGCACATACTGGCGCTCGTTCGGGCCGTGAATCCCGTCGTCCGGCAACGCGAATCCGAGCATAACGGTCTCCACGCCCAGCTTGTCCTGCATGAGGCCCACCACCGGGACGCTGCCACCTTCCCGCTTGAATAACGGTTCTTCGCCGAACACTGTCTTCAAGGCCTCCACCGCTGCCGCCATCTGAGAGGAGTTCCGGTTCATTGTCGATCCGGGGCCGTGGACCATTTCGCGGACTTCCCACTTCACCGTCTCCGGCGCATGTTCGCTGAGATACGCTTCGAGTTGGCCGCATATGGCCGAAGGATCCTGATCGGCGACGAGCCGCGTCGAGATTTTCGCCGTCGCGACCGCAGGCAACACGGTCTTCGAGCCTTCACCGGTAAACCCGCCCCAGATGCCGTTGACCTCTAGCGTCGGCCTTGCGCCGATGCGTTCCATGGCCGAGTAACCCTTCTCGCCCCAGAGCGCGGGCACACCCGCCATCTCGCGCCAGTCCTCGTCCGTCGTGGGCAGCTTTTCGAGTTCTTCGCGCTCTTCCTCCGACAACGGCCGCACGGAATCATAAAACCCAGGGAGCATGACCCGTCCTTCGGCGTCATGCATGCCCGCAATCAAATCGCAAAGCACTTGCGCCGGGTTGTGGATCGCGCCCCCAAACAGACCGGAATGGAGATCCTTTTCAGGCCCGCGAACCTCCAACTCGAAATACGCCAGGCCCCGGAGCGAGTACATAATACCCGGCGTGTCCTTCGCGTAGATCCCCGAGTCACAATTCAACACAAAATCACATTTCAGCAACTCCGCGTGCTCGTCAATAAACCCGTCCAGGCTCGGCGACCCTATCTCCTCCTCGCCTTCCAGGAGATACTTCACGTTTACAGGAAGATCGCCATTCTGGACCAGGCATTCCATCGCCTTGAGTTGCGCGAAGATCTGACCCTTCATGTCCGAAGCGCCTCGCGCGTAGATATAATCGCCGCGAATCTCGCCATCAAAAGGCCCGGACTCCCATTCATCGATAGGGTCTACCGGCTGTACATCATAGTGGCCGTAAATCAGCACGGTCGGCCTGCCGGGCGCGCCGAGCCATTCGCCGTACACGATGGGATGTCCCGGCGTCTCTTTAATCTCAACCGTCGT
>JAPYPO010000467.1 GCA_029937645.1 Candidatus Hydrogenedentota bacterium | reverse complement strand
CAATCTCATTGGCTCCGGTCGCCGACGGGTCCATATGGGTAATCTCGGCTAAGAGATGATTTTCCCGGGCGAATCTGTAAGAATACGGCTTCGAGACTGCACTCACCCCCTTACGGCCCCACACAACGAAGACTCGATTCAGGAGAAGTAAAACCATGCTGCATACTCGGAATTCGGCGCCTCCCATTTTTGCAACCGTGTTTTTAGTAGCGGCTCTCCTATGCCTGAGCCTCCCGTCATCCGCCGACGATTGGCCCCAATGGCGCGGACCGAACCGCGATGGCGTGTGGCATGAGACGGGCATCATCGAGTCCTTCTCTGGTACGCGTATCGAACACAAATGGCGCGCGAAAATATCGAACGGCTATTCGAGTCCCACCGTGGCCGACGGGCGTGTCTACCTGATGGACCGCGTCGCCGAACCGGATGGGCTGGAACGGATTCTCTGCTTCGACGAGGAGACCGGTGAGCCGCTCTGGAGCCATGCATACCCATCCAAATATAGCGTGAGTTACCCGGACGGGCCGCGCGCGGCGGTCACCGTCGCCGACGGACGCGCCTACTCACTCGGCACGATGGGGCACCTGCGCTGTTTGGACGCAGAGTCGGGCGAGGTGCTCTGGGAGAAAAATCCCGGCGTCGACTACGAAATCTGGAGGACGGCCTTTGGTGTGTGCACGTCGCCGCTCGTGGAAGGCGGTCTCGTGATCGTCCAGATCGGCCAGAAACCCGATGGCTGCATCGTCGCTTGGGATAAGGCGACCGGCGAAGAACGGTGGCGCGCCCTCGAAGACGAGCCTTCTTATTCTTCCCCCCTCGTTATCGAGCAAGCCGGACGCCGCGTGCTCGTCTGCTGGACCGGCGACCATATCGCCGGCATCAATCCCACCAACGGCGAAGTCTACTGGAAGTTTCCGACGCCGCCCAACAAGGGCGTCATTAATATCGCGGATCCCGTTATTGCCGGTGATCGGGTGTTCCTTTCTTCGTTCTATGACGGGGCGTACATGCTTTACCTGACTGAGGACACACCCGATATCGGGCTCGTATGGCGGCGTGAAGGCCGGAGTGAACGAAAAACCGACGCGCTCCATGCCATCAACAGCACACCTATACTTTGGAAAGACCACATCTACGGCGCGGACAGCTATGGCGAATTCCGCGGTATCGACGCGGCCACCGGCGACCGGCTCTTTGAAGACTTGAGCATCGTGCCCCGCTCACGGTGGGCTACTGTCCACACCGTCCGCAACGGAAACCGCCATTGGATCTTCAACGAGAAAGGGGAACTCATCATCGCTGAACTGACGCCCGAAGGCGTTCGTCAAATCAGCCGCGCTCAACTCATCAACCCCACCGCTGGCCAATACTCCGGCACCTATAGCCAAGTCCGCAAAGCCACAGAAGCCGCAGCCGACGCCAACGAACAAATACGCACCTTCAGCCAGACCTCCGGTGTCGTGTGGTCCCATCCAGCCTATGCCAACAAACACGTATTCATCCGAAACGACAACTGGCTCATCTGCGCGGATTTAGGGCAACACTAGGCTGAACTGGACGCCCTCACTCCCTCCTAAGAAACACTCGTGAACTCATGGCTGCTGTTCGGTCAAGTGTGTAAATATGGGAGCGCCCCCCGTCGGCGGTCTTTCGAAGCCAGTATCGCCTTAGGTGCCCCACGACCGCCGAGGGGAAGGGTCGGTATTTTGGCGTCAATCCTAACTGACTTATTTCAATGGTCTTATGAATCGGTACGGGATATTTATGGAAGACTCTGGTTCCCGATTGGGTCCAAAACGAATCTACAGCGGTGTACGGCGGGGAACAACGAGTTAATCTCTCGTCACACTTTTTCGTGCGGCCCTCGACTCTTGCGAAGATCCGCTATCGAAAAATTTGCGACCTCTAAGCGTTCGCTCATCACCTGTATGATGTTCATGAGAACACGTACAGCGAAGTCCTGTTCAAGAACTTTCTTCGTCCCGGCCTCATCGAGAGTGAATAGCTTCGCGTCTGTCAAGGCCGTCGCTGCCGCAGACCGTGGAGACTGGTTGATGACCGCCATCTCCCCGAAGGCATCACCGACCTTGCATTTGGCGATCAGCCTGTTCTTACTGTAAATGCCAATCTCGCCGCGGAAAACGATGAAGAGGTTGCTGCCCAGTTGGCCTTCGTGAAAAATCGTCTGCCCTTTTTGGAAATTAACCATCCTGCCTTCTTTAAGGATGCGCCCCACCTCTTCGGGCTTCAGAGCATGAAAAAGCCGTATCTTCTCCGCGTACCGTTTATTTTTTTCTTCGCTCAAAGTGGATTCTCCTTACCTGGTGTCTTGTAAGGCCACACCAATTCCTGCTTGAGTATACGGGAGTAGCTTCGGACTCTACACACGCTGAGTTATCGCGGGGGTCTATGTGCGTTCTAACGTGCGCATGTACGCATTGAAGGCGTTGTCGTAGCTCCCGTCGATCCCGATTCGGTGCACCTCGCTGTACCTTGATCTCGTAAACCTGCTCCCACTTAGCAGTGGCGTCGTAGCAGTCTAGTTCGAAGGTTTTCGCGTCTGCTCGCGCAATCGGGCCCAAATAGAGGGTCGTGCCTTCAGTGGTTTCGGAGTCCGTTTCAACGGCTGGCCAAATGTCTCGTTTCTTGAGTTGAACGAACACTTTAGAAAGTGTATCGCACGAGTCCAGCCATCGTGGCGCTTTCGCTTTCTTGATGGTGCCCAACTTCCGAATGATCGCGTTGCTACAGTCTTCGTATTGGTTGTCCCGATATCCTCGAATCACTTTCTTAGGGAGGATAACTACGCCGTCAAAGTCCATCTCTCGCAGTTCACGCAACACAATGAAATTACGCTTGATATGAGTGACGATACCGTCAAAATCGTCGCCATCGTCGATGGTTGTCCTGAACCTCATGCACCATCGGTCTCGCAGGGACTTTTCGTATTTTTGAGCAAGACTCATACTGTCGCTCCCTAGAACTCGTGCCTCCTGGAGCATAACAGCTTAGAGCAGTCTGTGCCATCAGGGAAATTGGCGTGTTGGACATCGGTCTGTTAAGCTCGGTGATGTGTTCGAGGGTATTGGACCCGGCAATGCGCGGTCAGTCGCAATGCTCAGTGTTCGAAGGAGCGCTACATGTTTCCTGGTATGCCCGCCCTAGGTATTCGTTTCAACGTGGACGAGATCAGCCAAAGCGACTATGGTGTCGAATGCTGGAAGGTATTGTGGAAAGCCGTGCGCAGCGAAAAACTATGCGGGGCGCACTTGTTTGAGGGTGACACAATGGGCACGCTCAACGGCGCGGAAAACGTCTATGTCGTCGCCGTGCAGACCAACGACGAGGCCATGCTCCAGCATCTTCATAATGCCATCCAGGAAAGTCGTGACTACGCGGAAGTAGCCCCACAACAAATGTTTCTTTATGCGGCCGGCGTCATAGCAGAGCCCCTTACGGAGGCCGGGAC
>JAPYPO010000466.1 GCA_029937645.1 Candidatus Hydrogenedentota bacterium | reverse complement strand
TTTGAAACCTGCTCGCGATGGCCGCGAGCGGGTGCATATGGGAAATGTCGGTTCAAGGGGCGTTCAGCGACAACCTGTTTAAGTACATCCTAATCTTCTTTCTGCTCGAACACACCTACACGGAGTCGGGCGGAATGAGCGAGTGGCAACACTCCAATTTCGTCGCATCGTGGGCTACGATACTTTTTTCGCTCCCGTTTATTTTCTTTCCGGGCATTTTTGGCGCCATCGCCGACCGATTCTCGAAACAGAAAATAGCCGTCGCCGCAAAAATTTTGGAAGCGGGAATTATGGGGCTCGGCGGCGTGGCGCTCTACCTGGGTGACGTAAAGGCGCTGTGGGCCATGCTCTTTCTGATGGCGACCCAGAGCGCGCTGTTCAGCCCCGCGAAATATGGACTGCTGCCGGAGACCTTGCCCGAAGAGCGGTTGTCCTGGGGCAACGGTATCCTTCAGATGGGGACGATGGTTGCGATTATCGCGGGCGTGGCCGTGGCGGGCCCGGCGTATCAAATTCTTTCGGTGCGTGAGCTGCTGCCGTGGGTGTCCGGCGCTCTCGTGGCCTTGGCCTTTGTCGGGCTGATAAGCGCCCTGCGCATATCGAAACCGCCGGCCGCGAACGAACACGGCAGGCTCACGGTTAATCCGTTCAAAGGAATGGCCACCCACTTCCGCCTCTTTTACCAGGACAAGTGGCTGGGAATGGCGATCATGGGTTACACCTACTTCTGGTTTGCGGGCGCACTGTTGCTGGCGAACTTGGTTTCATTTGGGAACGCGACCCTCAAATTATCCGAGATCGAAATCAGTATGATGTCGGTTGCTCTGTCCATGGGCATCGGTGTAGGCGCGGTTGGGGCGGGGTACTTGTCACGCGGCAAGATCGAGGCGGGGCTGCTGCCGTTGGGCTCGCTCGGCATGGCGCTGTGCTGCGGTCTCCTCGCATGGGACGGATTCGGATTTACTTCCATCCTCGCGCTCCTGTTTGGTCTTGGTTTCTTCGGGGGCGTTTTTGATGTACCGCTTGCCGCAACGATTCAGTCGCGTAGTCCCGACTCGATGAAAGGCGGTATCCTCGCGACGACGAACATGCTGACTTTTCTTGGCACGGCGGGTGCCGGCCTTTTTCTGCTGACGGTGGGGCAGCGGCTTGACCCCTATGCCATCTTCCTGATTACCGCCCTCATGACGCTTGTGGTCGGCATTTACATTTCAGCGCTCTTCCCGGTCGCGGTGCTTCGGCTCCACATGTGGATGCTGGTGAGTTCCTTGTACCGCCTTCGCGTTCTCGGGCGCACCAACGTGCCCAAGACCGGTGGCGCGCTGCTGGTGGCGAATCACACCTCCTTTCTCGACGCGCTCGTCATCTTGGCGTCCATCGACAGGCCCGTTCGCTTTCTCATGTACAAAGGCTTCTACGATGTGCGCTGGATTCGCCCGCTGGCGAAAATGATGGGCGCGATCCCCGTGGCGCCGGGCATGAACCCCCGCGACATGGTGACGTCGCTCAAGGCGGCTACGGAGGCCATCGAAGCGGGCGATCTCGTGTGCATCTTCGCGGAAGGGCAAATTACGCGGACCGGTCAGCTACTACCATTTCGCAAAGGATTCGAGCGGGTCATGAAAGGCGTGGACGCGCCCATCATTCCCGTATATCTGGATCAAGTCTGGGGGAGCATTTTCAGTTTCTCCGGTCAGAAATTTTTCTGGAAGCGACCGCGAAAAATTCCCTACTCGCTTACCGTCGCCTTTGGCGAAGCCATGCCCGCCGACACGACCGCTCGGAAACTGCGCAGCGTCATCCAAGAGCTGGGTACGGATGCCTACGCCACGCGAAAACCGGATCAGCCGTTGCTGCATCGGCTGTTTGTGAAGAAGGCTCGCAGACACCCATTCATGATGGCCCTCGCCGACGCACGTTCGGGCAAGATGTCGTACATCAAAACACTTGCGGCGAGTATCGTGCTCGCGCGCAAGCTGAAGGCGATTCTCGGTCCCGAAAAGATGGTGGGAATTCTCCTGCCACAATCCGTTGGCGGAGCCCTGGTGAACATCGCCCTGCCTTTCATGGGCAAAGTCCCCGTAAACCTCAACTACACCTCGTCCGACTTATTGGTCGCTGCCGCCGCGAAAGAGTGCAACATGAAACAGGTGATCACTGCCGGAGCCTTTTTGGATCAGGTGCCGGTGGAGGTGCCGGGCGAGGCGATTTACGTGGATAAAATTTTGAAGACGGTGACTGCGAAGGATCGTATTATTGGCCTCCTGCTCGCCGCGCTGTGCCCTGTGACGTGGATAGAAAAACATCTGGGCGCACCGAGCGGACGGACGTCAGATGAACTGGCCACGGTGATCTTCTCGAGCGGCAGCGAGGGTGAGCCGAAGGGTGTCATGCTGACGCACTTTAACGTGCTTAGCAACGTGGACGCCGGCATCCAGGGATTTCCGTTGAACAAGGGCGACCGCGTCATGGGCATTCTGCCCTTCTTTCACTCCTTTGGTTACACAGGGACTTTATGGCTGGTCTTAACGCAACACCTCAGCGCCGTCTACCACACGAACCCGCTGGAAGCGAAGCAAATCGGCGGGATGGTGGCGCAGTACAAAACAAAAGTCCTGTTTACTACCTCAACCTTCCTCCAAGGGCTCATCCGCCGCTGCGCACCTACGCAACTGAGTAGCCTCGAATTCGTCATCGCCGGAGCCGAGAAACTATCGCCGCGCGTCCGCGACGCCTTTAAGGAGAAGTACGGCGTCGAGCCACTTGAGGGGTATGGAACAACAGAATGTTCGCCGGTGGTATCGCTCAACGTGCCCGACTACCGCGCGCCAGGCTTTTACCAGATAGGCACAAAAAGAGGATCCATTGGCCACCCCATACCGGGGATGAGCGTCCGGGTTATCGATCCCGAAACGCGTGAGCCGCTCGAACAAGGCGAAACCGGCCTGCTGCTGGTGAAGGGTCCGAACGTCATGAAAGGGTACCTCAACCAGCCGGAGAAGACCGCAAAGGTATTGCAGGACGGCTGGTACGAGACCGGCGATATCGCCGTCGTAGATGACGACGGTTTCATCACCATCACCGACCGCCTCGCCCGCTTCAGCAAGATTGCTGGGGAGATGGTCTCCCACACGAGAGTCGAAGAGTCCCTCCAAAGTCTTCTTGAGGAATCCGATCGCGTCCTCGCGGTCGCCGGTGTGCCGGATGCGCAAAAAGGCGAACGCTTGGTCGTGCTCCACACTCTCGAAGAAGCTCAGTTCGACACGCTCATCTCCAAGATCGACGACACCGGCCTCCCCAAGCTTTGGATTCCGAAAACCAAGGCCTATTACCGCATAGACGAAATCCCCATCCTCGGCACAGGTAAAATGGACCTCTCGAAAGTAAAAAACCTCGCGCGGCAACTGGACGCGGGTGAGTAGAGATTAGCCGAGATTACCCATATGGACCCGTCGGCGACCGGAGCCAATGAGATTGAA
>JAPYPO010000465.1:2424-3482 GCA_029937645.1 Candidatus Hydrogenedentota bacterium | reverse complement strand
GCCCTACACCACGGGCGGCGACGTAGCCAGCGAATTTCAAATGGCCGCCTGCCACGATTGCCTCAACGCTTGCGTGATGCGCAGCGAAGATGGCGATCTCCCGGAACCCGCCCGGCTCGAAGGTACGCCGCCGGTAGCGGACCTCGCCCCACCGGGCTCTGTCATGGACGGCGTACTCGGAACCCTCAACGAGGCCATCGCCGACCTACCCGTCCTCCCCGCCATCCCGCAGCGGATTCTCGGGCTTATACACGATCCCATAACTTCCATGAGCGATCTCGCCGAAGTGGTAAACGAAGACTCCGCGATCGCCATGAAAGTCTTGCGCATATCCAACAGCGTCCTGTACAAGGGGACCCAGGAGGTGACGGACCTCCAAGTCGCCTGTGCGCGGCTGGGTATGAAAAACCTTGCCAACATCGTCCATGCCGTGGCCAACGGAAATCTGTACCGGACGCCGGATCCCGCCATGCGCGAGATTATTAAACAACTCTGGTCGCATGCCTTGGCGACGGCGCACTGCGCTGACAAAATCGCGGCGCAGACACCGCAAGTGGATCAGCGTACGACATTCATTGGAGGCCTCGTCCACGATGTGGGCAAGCTTGTGCTCTTCGATGCCATCACGAAGAAATACCGCGGCAACGTCGGACGCCTCAAAGAGTCGCCCGAAATTTTGGTTAAGGTGATGGATCAGTTTCGTTCCATCGCCGGACTACACGTTGTCCTCCATTGGAAGATGCCCCAAGAGTTCGCCTTTACAACCTTCTTTAATAGCGCGCCCTCAAGGTGTCCCGATCCGAAGTGGATCGCGACGTGCCACGTCCTCGCGTTGGCAAGCGACATGGCCGACGCCTGCGGTTTTCGCGTTGGAGGAGGAGACGGTCCCGCCATCATCGATCACGCGTCAGCGCAAGCCCTGGGGATTAATCAAGAAGAGCTCAACACAATGGTCACGATGCTCCCCGAAACCCTAGACATGATGATGGAATCAATGGGTGCCTTGTAGGGCAGAGGGCTGTTTCGGGGCTGGGCGGTCCCACGAGAGCAACGCGGTC
>JAPYPO010000465.1:0-2324 GCA_029937645.1 Candidatus Hydrogenedentota bacterium | reverse complement strand
CCGCGAGAGCATGGCGGTCCCGCGAGAGCATGGCGGTCCCGCGAGAGCATGGCGGTCCCGCGAGAGCATGGCGGCCCCACATGTATTCGCTCGGCTTGACCAATGCAATTCGGTGGAAGTCGCCTTGATCAGCCGTCGGAAAGCCACCAAGGCAGCAGCTCACGCTCGGGAATCCGTTCAACCGTCACATTCAACAGGCCCGCCGTGGGGTGTAGCGCGCGCATGGCCGCCTCAGAAAGATCAATAATTCGGCCTTTCACATAGGGGCCGCGATCATTAAGCCGACACAAAACGCTTCGGCCATTCTCAGCCGTCACGCGGTAATACCCCCCGAATTCCCCGTCCAGCATGGCGCAGGTAAACGCGCTGTCATTCATGATCTCGCCCGAGGCCGTAAGAAGGCTGCTGCTCGCGATCGTGTAGTACGACGCAACCCCTTCATCCACCGGCGCGATGGGCTGCTGCGAATACAGCAAAATAGCCAACACTTCTAACATGACTTATAACTTTCCATTAGGGTTTCCAGTCCGAACCTATAGCGGAAACTGGGGAGGAGGTGACTCGAATTGACACTTAGGCAAGGGGCAAACCCACAGTGTTTGCCCTAAAATCGGCAGCCCGGGCCTACTTATACGCAAGGATAATGCCAACAGGAATTCCGGTAGAAACTACTAGGAAATCGAGTTTCGATGATAGTTTTGCGGCGAGGAGTCGGTATCAGCGACACTTTTCACGCGGCACTTATTTACCAAACGTGAAGAACTTTCCGCGCTCGAACCCCGCCACTCCAACGTGGCGGACTATTAATTCCAAGCGTGGCGGACCACTAATTGACCAGAAACCTTCTCACATGCTCCAGCGCCGTTACGCTGGTCCGCAGTTGCATGCGTTCATCGCGCCGTGTTTGGGCAATCTCCCAGTCCGCTTCGCCATCCGGACACACAAAAACAATGACCGTGCTCCGATTTCGAAGATCCGATACCACAGCCAGACCGCACGACGCCGACAATTCTGACATACTCCGGCGTGCCCAGTCCAGTCCAGCCTCTTTTGCATCCACCGTCGCGGCCGCGTCAAGCCGATAAACCCGTCCTCCAGCCAAGCACACCGCCCCGGCCGCCAGGAGCCGCTGACAAATCATACCTCCCGAACTCGATTCGGCGACCGCCAGCGTCCATCCCCGTTCCGCGAACAACGCTTCCACCACACTCTCAATCGTGTCGTCATCCGTTCCCATCACCAGACCTGGGAGCCGTTCGCGTACCGCCGCATCCACAGGATCGATCAGGGCGTTTGCTTCCGCCACCGTATCCGCAAGGGCCGAAATTCGGATGCGCACATGCGCCGGATTAGCCAGCACGCCAATTTTCGGATTCTCGCTGCTGCTCATCAGGTCGCCCATCGCCGCATCCACCCGCGACTCGCCGTAACCACAGACTTTCAAGACGCGGTAATGGATCACCGCGCCCAAATCGAACCGCTCACGCAGAAAGGGAAGGACGCTGTCATCGAGCATCGCATACAATTCATGAGGCACACCCGGCATGCACACGATGATCCCCTTCTCCCCCTCGACGATCAGCCCCGGCGCCGTGCCATTCGGATTGTCTACGATCAACGCGCCCTCGGGCGCGAAGGCCTGCTTCTTATTGTTCTCCGTGATCGTATACCCGCTACGGGCAAACATCGTTTCAATGTGCGCGTAGATCTCGGGATGGTACTCCAACGGCTTCCCCATCACCTCCGCCACACAGTCCCGCGTCAAGTCATCCTCCGTCGGGCCTAGGCCACCCGAGCACAACACCACATCCGACCGGCTGAGCGCCGCATTCAGAGCGTCCACAACCCGCTCCGTATTATCGCCAATCGTAGTCTTCTGATAGAGGTTGATTCCGTTGTCCGCCAAGACCCGCGCCATATACGTCGCATTCGTATCCTCGATCTGCCCCAACAACAATTCCGTGCCAATCATAAGGATTTCGGCTTGCATAAGTAGAGTTCCCTTCCATAAAGAATCCGCGGATTATAGCCCGGATCCACCCCGAAAAGCGCACCGAGTGTATTGGTTCATAATTGACCCGGCTTAAATTGTCATTGCGAGTGTGGACCCGCTTCGCGGGAAACTGGGATAAGAATAGAGGCAAGAACCGGGTGGCACCTTCAAACTTGTTTGGAGGTGGGGACTTATCGGAGACTCACTCACCTCCAAACAAGTTGGTTCTTCACGGAATTGCGGGATTTCTTTGACGGGTCTTCGTTCCAAGACCATATGGGAAATTCCCTTAACCCGAGATTACCCATATGGACCCGTCGGCGACCGGAGC
>JAPYPO010000464.1 GCA_029937645.1 Candidatus Hydrogenedentota bacterium | reverse complement strand
TCGTACTCGATGGCCGTGGCGGAAGAGGGAGTACGAGAGATATTTCGCCACCACGCGCGTCGAATGCCGGGGGAGGCGCGCGAGTTGACTCTACCGGCCCGGGAAGGCGCGATGTGAGCAAAGTTCGTCTTCTATTCGATATTCCAAGAGTCGCCCATGGATGGCGCGGAGCACCGTACTCATAAAGTGGAACGCGATATCGCTCTGAGAATTGAGCGACCCAGGGCGATTCTCGTCGTAGGAAGTCAGTAGCGTGAGTGGGTTGTGGGTGCTCAACGGATTGTTCGTGGTTAATTTCGCGAGCGGAATTGCTTGGCAAGGGTTTTCCTGACCCAACCAGTGGCCCAATCGTCTGCTAGCTGGGCCGTGCGAATTGTGCGCCTGGCCCGCTATGGAATCCTTCCTGCGGGCGTTCGAGGCAAGCCATGATACCTTTGGGCCTCTAGCCAGTATGGGAAAAAGGCGTGTGAAGATCGCGATTGTCACGATGCAGCTCGGCGTGGGCTACCGGCACGGCACCGAGCGTTATGTCCGTACCCTATCGAAAGCTCTACGGGGGCGCGGGCATGAAGTTAAGGTGCTCGCCGGAGACCCGCGCGGCGAGTCTCAAACGAGTGGCTTCGGAAGCCCGATCTTGGGCGAGCAAGGGGCCGGCGCTTACCCCACAAGTGGCTGGATGGCCGTTTTGGGCTCAGCCTCGGCCGAGGCCGAGAACTGGCTGGCGGTGGAACGTCCCGACATCGTGCACTTCGCGAATCCTGCACACGTGGGTATCGCCATGGGGCGCACGGCGAAGCGGCTTGGATTGCCAGTAGTTGTAACCATGATGGATTTCTGGTGGGTGTGTCCCCGAGGCACACTCATGTATAGAGGCGAATCTTTCTGTGCTGGAGCACCCGGTTTCCGTACATGCCTTCAGTGCATCTCACACGACCATCCTCGCAAGGCGATGCGGATCTTCGGTCACCTGCCCGGTTTTCTAGCTTCTAGCGGCCTCCTGGCTTACGGGACTCGAGCAATGGCTCGTGGCCTGCCTCCTGGGGACGTTGCTCGTTGGACGCGTAGGCGGCGTTTTCTGACAGAGTTTCTTCGCAAGGTCGACGGCATCATTTTCCCATCGGAGGCGACTCGAGATGCCATTCAGCCGGTTCTAGATCACGACGAGTGGAAGATGATCCCTTACGGGCTCGAAGCTCAATGGTTCCAAACGCTAGGCGTCCCGAGAGCCCAATGCGAAAGTTCAAATCAGCTTGTTATTGGTTTCGTAGGAAGCCTTCAGCATCACAAGGCGCCGCACTTGTTACTCAAGGCCCTTCGGAGGCTGGGATGGAATGAAACACTCACGACTCTCGCAGGGAGCGCAGACGCCCCCGAATATCTAGCCGAATTGAAGCAGGCGGCAGAGGGCCTGACTGTGGAGTTTCGGGGAGCACTTGGGGACGTAGAGCTTCGGGAGTTTCTGGGGTCGTTGGACATACTCGTCCTGCCCAGCCTCTGGGCCGAAAATCTCCCTTTTGTACTCTTGGAGGCCCAAGCGGCAAGAGTACCAGTGTTGGCGAGCGACGTGGCAGGGATTAGGGAGCGCATCCCCGACCAGCGCCTGCTCTTTCGGCCGAACGACCCCGTTTCCCTAGCAAACGCGCTTGAAGGGTTCCTGAACGATTCGAACTATCACCCGCCTCCACCTCCACTGAGTGTCGATGAGATGGCAGAGAGGACTGAGGCGGTATACTCGCGGGCGATCCGGCGAGTAGGAAGAGCCAAGTGATCGATCCACGACAACCCGATTTCTCAGCACACCCGGCAGCCGATTCTCGGCGTTCCTACGACTTTGTGCCCGCCGATCTGTCTTCGCCGCCTGTAGTCAGCGTAGTAACCGGCTATTACGATGGCGAGACTACCTTCGTGGATACGATACGAAGTGTTCTCCGCCAATCGCTCCAACGGTGGGAGTGGATCATCGTAAACGATGGGTCCAATTCGGAACTGCTGCGCGCGCAGGTCAGGGAGTTCGGCGCTCAGGACGCACGCTTCCGAGTAGTCGAGAACGCCGAAAACTTGGGACGGAGTGCCGCGAGGAACCAAGGCGTAGCGCTCGCCCGCTCAGAGTTTATCTATCTCCTCGACCAAGATGACTTGATTGAGGAGGTGACACTGGAGAGGTGCCTTTTTCACCTACTCGCTCATCCGTCCTGTGCATTCGTCAACAGTTGGTCAATCGCGTTCGGAGGAGAGGAATTATTGTGGCCTCGCGGATTTGAGGAAGGTGAAGCGTTTCTTACCGAAAATCTCGCGACAGGCCGAGCGATGATTCGCAAGAGCGTGTACGAAAGTGTCGGAGGTCAGGACGAAGATTTCAAAGAAGGTTTTGAAGATTGGGATTTTTGGATTCGTTCCGCGAGCAGGGGCTTCTGGGGATACACAATTCCTGAGTACTTAGACTGGCACCGGCGAGTCGATCCCAGCCTTCGGGCCGAGACATCGTGGGATTCTCCCGGGCGTAGGGAAGAGTTCCAGGAGTTTTTTCGCTCCCGCTATCCCTCCCTCTACGGCGGACCCTTTCCTCAAATTCCAGTCGTCACCAGCACAATGAGCCGGTGGGAGGATCTCGCACCTGAAAACCTTCTTTCGAAGGTCTGCAATCGCGCGCTCTTCGTTCTGCCTTGGATCGATCGCACCCTCAGTCTTGAATATGAGGTTGCGCACGTCCTGGCTGAATCAGGGTGGGAAATTTCGGTGATCGCTGCTCTTCCTGGAGATCAAGGAGCACTGGCGGATTTTTGCAACCTCACTCCGGACCTGCACGTCGTCGAAAATTTCCTGGGTGGGCAGAACGTTGCTCACTATGCGCGGTATTTGTTGTCGTCGCGTCGCCCAGATCTGGTGATACTGCCCAACGGCGAATTCAGTCGAGCCTTTCTTCCGTACCTGAACCGATGCGAAGTGGAAGCGAAAGTTGTTCTGCTGTGGACTTCGTTCGCTGAGACCTTCGATGCGGAGACCGAGCAGCACGTTGATCAGCATCTTGTGGGGTCTGCCGAAGTTCAGGCAGCCTTGGTTGCCCAAGGACTTCCAGATGAGAAGATCTCTCAATTGCGATTCGAGAAACCGTCTCTAAAGCGCTGGGCGGCTTCGAGTCTTGCCGAAGGTGATTTGCGTGCGACTTGGAACGTGCCGGATGATGCGGGAGTTGTGGTTGCAGCAGGATTTCATGCAGAATCGTTTAGAGTTCTCGAGCTTGTCGTATGCGAAGCCATGCGGCGCGGAATCAAATTTCGCATGGCGATTCCTCTTCCAGAGGCTCTCAGAGGGTTTTTTGAATCCATAATTGTCCGTCAGACCTGGGGCGATCGAATATTCTGTGTAGACGACTGCGCCGAAATTAGTGCAGGCCGTCTATTTACCGCGGCCGATGTGGTCTTGGTCGACGAGTCCTTGAGCCCCGCTCCGACCATCGTTCGGGCAGTGCTGTCCTGTGACCGTCCAGTAGTTAGGTTCGGCCGGG
>JAPYPO010000463.1 GCA_029937645.1 Candidatus Hydrogenedentota bacterium | reverse complement strand
CATCGATCTAGACTTTCTTACCCATTTACTGGGAATTTAGATGCGTTTGCCCTGGTTACGTGGTATTCTCCTCGCCCATGAAAACTTCCGAACTCGATTTTTCCCTGCCCGACTCCTTGATTGCCCAGGAGCCTTGCGAGCAGCGGGACCAGTCACGCCTCCTCATTCTGGATCGCGCGAACCAATCAATCCGCGAAGATACATTCGTAAACCTCTCCCAGTACTTACGCGATGGCGACTGCGTAGTTCTCAATGACACGAAGGTCATCCGCGCGCGTCTTCGGGCACGGAAGGACACAGGCGCACGGATCGAAATATTCCTCTTGCGCGAAATGGGCAGGGGCGAGTGGGAGGCGCTTGTTCGCCCCTCGGCGCGTGTCAAGCCGGGGACATCGGTTTCGCTGAAGGAAGGCCTCCGGGCGACGGTCGGCGCTATTCTTGAGGGCGGACGCCGCGCGGTCCGCTTTAATGAACCAAATGTTCTTGCCGTTCTGGAGCAGGCGGGCGAAATCCCGTTGCCGCCGTACATCACACGCGAATCGTCCGATGACCGGGATCTCACACGCTATCAAACGGTTTACGCAACAGCGCCGGGCGCGGTCGCCGCACCCACGGCGGGGCTACACTACACACCCGAAGTCATGAAGACCTTGGATGCCACGGGGGTCGCAACGGCCAAGGTAACGTTGCATGTGGGTTACGGAACGTTCAAGCCGGTGCAAGCCGAAGACCTGAAGGATCATCGCGTTGACGCTGAGGACTACATCGTCACCGAGGAAACGGCGGCGGCGCTCAACGCAGCCCGCAAGGGTGGCGGAAGGGTTATTGCGGCCGGCACAACATCGGCGCGGGTCTTGGAAACGATCTTTCGCGAAGGGGCCTACCGAGCCGGGGCCGGCCAAACGGAAGTTTACATCTACCCGCCGCGCAAGCTCAGCGCCGTCGACGCGCTTCAGACGAACTTCCACCTGCCGCGATCGAGCCTTCTCGCACTCGTGTGCGCCTTCGGTGGAACCGAGTTTATTCTTGAGGCCTACCGCCACGCGGTCGAAAAGAAATTCCGCTTCTATTCCTACGGCGATACCATGCTGATTGTTTAGGCCAGCCCCTCTTCATAAGCCACTGTAAATAATTGATTTGCAAGGACGACCTATCGGAGATACAGGGCGTTTCCCTGAGAAATGCGCGTGATTCGATACCTCTGCAATTGGTATCAAAAACTAATTGCTAGACGCTCTCTACAGGTGTATACTTCCCATCAGTTTATCAATACGCATTCGCATACGCGGGGGGGGACCCAGCGTGAAAGTCAATTGTCTTGATCCAGACGATAGATTCATAGAGCAGCAAAAGCTTGATTTAGTTCATCTTCTTAATCAGCCTACGGAAAAACAGGCTCGGCCTTGCTTGGACTGCACCGTTCCTTGTCCGTGTTCCGCTTCGCCTTCCTGCACATGCGGCTGTTCGCCGGAATGCGCCCAATGCGCCACCGAGATGTCTTCCGCGCCCGAACAATATCCCATCGAAAAAAACATTGTCCCTTTGGTCTACGCTTTTTACGTGAGCCGCGTGTGTACCCCGTGTTGGTCGTGCGAGGGCCATATGACCAAAGACGGGACGGATCTAACTCGCCCGCCCCAAGTGTGGTTCTATTCACGCTCAAGCTTATTTGCCCGCTTCGTGGCTGAACATGTAGAGCAACTCTACGCATCCCGGAAAGTGAGCAACGCGTGGACGGTGCGGATTCTCGCGTGGGGCTCGGGCGTGGACTGCCGGTTCGCGCTGATGCCGGAACTGGAGCCTGGCGTGAAATCCAACTTGTCTTCCTTGCAGGCCCAAGTGAAAGTCATCGCCGAGTCGTTCCCCCAATCCCTCAGGGATCGAGCCCGTATTTGCCTCAAGCAGATCGAGGGGGCTTAGCAGCCCGTGGCAAAAGTGGCGCGAGAGCGAGAACAAGCGTTTCGGTTGAAATCGAGGCGCGAAACCGCAGGAAATGTGGGGCATTTTCAAGGTTTTGGAACGAAGGGTTCGACCGAAAAAGCCGTTCGCAGCCCGCGTTCGACTTTTGCCACGGGCTGCTAGGCCTGATCCAGCCGCGCGGATCGTAGACGGTTGATGGCTGCGGCCAGTTCGTATCGGCGTGGCCGGGCGAAGTCGCCGGGATGTCCACCGGGCTGATAGTGGGGGTCTAGAACGTCCAGGCCCTCCTCATCAAAAAGTGTGCCTACCTTTTCCACCGCTCCGCGCAACGTACAGCCCCCTTCCATGAAACGGGTGGCGAGCAGGATTCCGTAGCCGATGGCCCGTGTCTGGCTGTGATCTACCAGTTGTTCCAAAGCGCGCAGATCAATCAGCTCGCGCCCAAACAGGATGGTCCAGAGATTCCGGACGTCGATCTTCACGTCCCGCTTGCCGTGGGACGCGTCGAAACTGTTTGCCCGGGGGATGCGGCTGTGGGCCGTCGGAAATTTACCGGCGCGTTCCGTCTTGCGCAACGTGGGCAGGTCCGCCGCCACACGCCGCGATTCTGCAGTCCTATCAAGCGGCTGGTATTCGCCCATCATAATCACCCGATCGGCCGCGTCAAAGTAATCTCCACAGCCGCCCATCACCAACACAGTCGAAACGCCCAGCGTCTCGTATAATTCCCTCACGCGCTCCAAGAAGGGTGTGATCGGTTCGCTCTCCCTCTGGACGAGCGCCTGCATCCGTGCATCGCGCACCATGAAATTCGTGGCCGAGGTGTCCTCGTCCAACAGCAGCAGCGTTGCACCCATCTCGATCGCTTCGATAATATTCGCCGCTTGGCTCGTGCTACCGCTTGCGTCGTCGCTGCAAAACGAAAGGGTGTCGCGTCCAAAGGGAAGGTTCGTAATAAACCCGGAGATGTCCACGTTCTCGACCCGGCGCCTGTCTTCCGCCCGGATCTTCACGGCGTCCCGCGTGGTGGCCACATATTCACGGCCGTCGCCGGGGACATGCGGGTAGACGCCGCGTTCCAATGCCTGGAGCACGGTAGACTTTCCGTGATACCCACCGCCCACGATCAGCGTAACCCCCTTGGGAATCCCCATGCCGGTGATTCGTTTTTTCGGCGCGCCTTCGCGCACGGGATTGGGCAATTCGAGGGAGACCCGAAACGCGTCAGGAATGGATAGAGGCACGGCCCCGTCCTTTTGCATAGGAAGGTCGCTCACGCCGCTCGCCCGCGGCAGCAACGAACCCTCCGCGAGAAATGCGACGAGTCCCAGTTCGTCTAAGTGGCTGCGGATAAATTCTTGGTTCTCGACGCAGTCGACAAAATATTCGCCCACGCCCTCCGGTTGGTTTGCCCAGCGGAGTCCCGCGTCGGCGATTTCAGGCAAGGTCTGGCACAACAGCATCCACGCCTCTCGTCCCAAGATGCGCCGCCCGTCAGCGGGCAATCCCACATACAGTCGGGCCTCGACCCACCCCTCCTCCTCCACCACAACAGCCGTCCGCTCCAATACCTCTTGGCCCCCCGC
>JAPYPO010000462.1 GCA_029937645.1 Candidatus Hydrogenedentota bacterium | reverse complement strand
ATCCCATAGTGTTCCGCCAGTCGCCCATTGAGGTAGGTGTAGTTCGCCGACAACAGTTCAGGCACGCCTCGGTCTTCGCGAAGTTGGCTCGCAAAGAACAGCTCGGTTTCGCGCCGCATCGCGATGCGCAATTCGCCATCAAATTCGGGGAACGTCTTCGTGTCCGGATTAATGGCTTCCATATTCCGCAGATAGAGCCACTGCCCCGCGAAATTATCCACCAGCGATTCCGAGCGCGCATCGGCCATCATGCGCCGTACCTGCGCCTCAACGACGCCCGAATCCCGCAGTTCGCCGCGTTCCGCAATGCCAAGGAGTTCCGCGTCGGGGGGACTGCTCCACAAGAAGAAAGACAAGCGCGAGGCCAACTCAAGGTCGCTCAACGCATACGCTTCGCCCGGAGTGACGCCCTTCGGTTGCGCTTCCACCCGGAAAAGAAACTCGGGATCGGCCAGAATGAGTTCGAGCGCGAGCTGGATGCCCTTCTCGAAACCGCCTTCGCGATGGCCTTGCTCATACAAGCGTATCAGCGTGTCCATGTCGCCCGAGTTAATCGGACGGCGATAGGCTTGACGCGCCAGCTTCGACAGAATCTCCCGAGCCACGTCAGTCTCTTCTTCGGGGCTTTTCGGGTAGTTCGTGAATATCTTCTTACGGCTCGTCGCTTCATGCCCGATGCTGGTTACGTTGTAGGGGCCATCGATCTGGAATTCGATGACGGCCGGTTCCACTTGACTCTGCCCGTGAAAGTTGTAGAAGACCGGGTAGTGCTCGGGACGATCCCCTTCGTAAGCCAGTGTTCGCTTCAAAAACTCAGCTGTGACCGTACGCGTCCCGGCCTCAACGGCGATCCGCGCCTCGAAGGTTCGCGCCCGCCGGTAATCCACAAGAAACTCATCAAGCTCCTCGTCCTCATCCTCGGAATACTGCTTGACCTTCAAGCTGTTCTTTTCACCCCAGCGAAAAACGTGATCCTGCGGCATCTTAATGTTGAACTTTTCCTTTCGAACGCCATCCACGCGGACGAACAATTCCTCGTCCGCCGTGCTGCGCTGGAAACGATCCCGCGAGGCTTCGGGACTCGCCGATTCAATGTCCACCCTCACGATATATTCCCCGTCGGCCGGAAAGTGATGGCGCACCGATAAGCCGCCCCGCGACCCAAACGAAAAATCATCGCCCATCCGGTCCATCTGCAATTGATAGCTTGGCGCATCGTAGCGATGGGTAATCGGACGCGCGTTGACGTCCCCGATGGCCATGCGACTGATTTTCGATGCGGCGAACATGTAACGCTCCATCATCATCGGCGTCAAGTTCAGCGCATCCGCTACATTGTCAAAGCCGAAACTCGATTCATCCTCCGACACAAATAGAGACGGGTCAATCTCCAGACCCAATAGATCGTAAATCGAATTGGCGTATTCCGTCCGATTCAGGCGATGGACCGCAGGCCGCCCTGGATTCGGCGAGGCCTCCGACGCCGCATCCAGCGTGGTCACCAGATGCGAAAGCAACGCGCGATGCGCTCCCTTCGAAGGCTGAGGCTTGTCCGCCGGAGGCATCTCCTCCGCAGTCAATTTATGGATGACCTTTTCCCACAACGCGCCGTCTTCCACCACCCGCGACAAGTCAACATCGTCGAGGCGCAAATTCCCCGTCTTCAGCTCTTCGTTGTGGCACGTCACGCAGTACCGATCAATCACGCGCTGTATACTGGCAGTCGAGGCCTTCTCTTCTGCCGACGCTACCCCCATACCTCCCGCGTATAGCGAAAAAGACAGAACTAGTGTCAGACTGGCCCGTAGGGCGAAATAATTTGAAAATAATTTCTTCATCGCACACCTCGTAGCTAAATTTCTTGGGTCGTGTTATTCAGTTCCAACCTTGTCCTGCGCCTCAGATTGAAGGCTCAATTCCGAAAGCAGATGCGCCACCGGCGGGCGTTCCCCCTTCGCGCGGGTCTTGCCCAGTTCATCCGCGCCGTAACGCGCAATTTCAATGGGCCTGACGCCACGTTTGTTCTTCGCCTCAAGATTCGCGCCGTTTTCTACCAGGAACCGCGCCACCTCCACCAAGCCGAGCTTCGCCGCCTCATGCAACGCCGTGTTGCCCTGGCCGTTCACCTCGTTCACATCCGCGCCCAACTCCAGCGCCGCCCTCGCCGCTTCCAGAGACTCTTCTTCCGTTACCTGGCTAATCCAAACGGTCCGGCTCGCGCCCACCGCAAGCATCAACGTCGTTAAATAATTATCCGGACGCAACGAAAGATCCGCGCCGCGCTCCACAAGAAGGCGCATGACATCCGCCGCCCCCGCATACGCCGCCAGCGCCAAAGGGCGAGAATTCTTCGCCGGGAGCGCGACCGTATATCCCCATACCT
This sequence comes from Candidatus Hydrogenedentota bacterium, assembly GCA_029937645.1. GTDB lineage: Bacteria > Hydrogenedentota > Hydrogenedentia > Hydrogenedentales > JAPYPO01. The sequence goes on along the minus strand of JAPYPO010000462.1, from coordinate 1,124 downwards.
TGGGATTCGTCTTGAGTACCGCATTCGGATCCGCGCCATGATCCAACAGCGCCTTAACGATTTCAAACTTGTCTTCCTGCACGCCCCGCATCGAATGCCACTCATGGTCCTTTGGGGTCTTCATGCCGTTTTTGCCGGTCAGTTCTGTGTCCCACGTACCGGCGGCCCAGTGCAACGGCGTATACCCAGGCTTATCGGCATTTACATCCGCGCCCCGCTCCAATAGAAGCTTTGCAACCTCCAGATGGCCTCGCTTAACCGCCAGATGCAACGCGCTCAGGTTATCCTTCGACGTCGTATTGACATCGGAACCCGCATCCAAAAACAGGGTCGCCGCTTCCACATTGTTGTGGCGAGTCGCAAACAGCAACGGAGTAAACCCGAGCGTCGTCGTCGCGCCTATGTCGGCGCCCTTTTCCACCAGCCGACGAACCACATCCTCCCGATTCCGATCCAACGCCCACATGAGTGCCGTCTGTTCCCGGACTGGTTCTTTCGCGTTTACGTCCGCGCCATGCGCCAGCAGAGTATCTACCGTGCCCAGATCGCCCACAAATGCAGCGCGCATCAGGGCTGTTTCGCCCGTCCTCAATACCGCGTTCGAATCGGCACCCGCCTTCAACAACACCTCCACCATCGACGCGCTCCCGTTCTCGCAAGCCAACGACAAGGGCATCACCCCAATATCGTTCACAGCGCTCACATCGGCACCCGCCTCAATAAGCAGATTCACCATCTCAAAATCACCGCGATGAACAGCCCAATGAAGGGCCGTCGCTCCGCTTCCCTGGCGCTCGTTCACATCCACATTGCCCGCAATCAACTCGCGCGCTGCGGCCGTGTCCTGATCTTTGACCGCCGCGATCAATAACTGATCGGCACCAGCCACATCTATCGTAGAAACCAAGAACAACGACAGCAACACCCATCGAACTTGTTCCATCATGTTGGCGCGTCTCATCATCTCTGACCTTCCATTACTTAAGTTCCGAAGCCTGAGCGCTCCCTATTAACACAAAAAAGGCTCAGGACTACACTATTATTGGAAAAAATTCTCGACTTTACAGGCGGAGCTTCAAAATTCGGGAGACGTAAACTCTCCCTCAGACGCCCCCCTATCGATC
>JAPYPO010000461.1 GCA_029937645.1 Candidatus Hydrogenedentota bacterium | reverse complement strand
CAGCCACATTCCCGGCGGCTCGAACGTCCTCTACTTGGACGGCCACGTCGAATTCAAAAAGTATCCCAGCCTTGACTTCCCGATGCATAATGCCTATGCCAAATTTTCTAGTACATTCTTCGTGAATTGCTGGAATTAAGTTTCCGGTACGAAGAGCCTGGGTTCAATACACGGCAGGCTCTTATGAATACACGGCATGCTTTTACGAAGATTGCGGATAACACGGGTCCGTAATCGTTTGGACCGGGGACATAGGTAACACTTTTGCTCTGGGTGTCGGCTAGCCGGTACCCAGAGCTTTCTTTTTATCCTGGGGAGATGATGCCAGCTTATTGGTGAGGCCATGAGCGACGAAGTGAACCGCGCTCAAACGAACTGGGCAAACGGAAGTTAATTCTCTCACGTTAGACCACGGGCTCTGCCGGTGAGAGTTCGGCAGGTGCTATCGTTCCAACGGTATTTGAGACAAGGCACGGCGTGCTCACGCCGTGCCTTGTCTTTTTTGTCCGGTCCGGAGCGGAGAGCAATGCCTTGCAACCTGGTGTGAATTGAAGGGATTTCTCTCCCATCCGATTGGACTCCCGTTCTCACGGCGCCTTTTAGATCCCAAGGGAAAAGTCGGCGGCGAAGGCCAGTCGGGCCCCTGGAATATTACAACGCCCAGCGCTGTCGGACCATGGTGCGGGCTTCCTCGGAGTTTGTGATCTGTCCTTCGAGTTGGGCGTCTTCTAGGGCGATGAGAATCTCTTTGAAGAGGGCGCTGGGGCGGTAGCCCATGGCGATGAGGTCGCGTCCGGTGAGGAGGCGTTGGGGGCAGACCTCTTCGGGTTGGAGGTTGTCGGCGTAGTCTTTGAGCCATTGGTAGGTCTCAAGTTTGTTGTGGCTGGCGATACAATCGATTCGGAAGAGTTCGAGCAGCTCGTTGAAGCCGTCTTGCCTAACGAGGCGTTTGAGTTTACTCTCCCGCATTTGGGGTGTGGTCGCTACACGCATGTGTTGCTCGACCAGCCAGGTGATGCGTTCGGTGTCCTGGTTTGACATGCGGAGGCGTCCGCAGATTTTTTCGGTTAGCCGCGCGCCGACTTTGTCGTGCAGGTTGAATCGGATACGGTCTTCGTAAGTTTGGGTGCGCGGTTTGCCGACATCGTGCAGCAGCGCGCCAAACGCGAGTGTCGGGGTGGCGTCCTTCAGCGCGTCGAGCAGCAGGAGCGTGTGGACGAACACATCGCCTTCGGGGTGGTATTCAGGCGGTTGTTCCACGCCCTTCATCTGGGCGATTTCGGGGAGCACTTCGGTGAGCAGTCCTGTCTCGTCCATTAGCTCGAAGGCCTGCTTCGCGCTGCCCTCAATGAGCATCTTCGTCAGCTCATCGCGGACGCGCTCGGCGCTGGTCTTCCGAATCGAGGCAGCGCCTTCCACGATGGCCTCACGCGTTTTGATCTCGATGGCGAATCCCAACCGCGCGGCGAAGCGCACGGCCCGCAAGAGGCGCAGGTGGTCCTCCTCGAAGCGGGCGCGGGCGTTGCCCACCGCGCGGAGGATCCCGTCGCGTAAGTCCGCCTGCCCGCCCACGTAATCAACGATCGCTTCCGTTTCCGGATCGAAGAAGAGGGCATTGATGGTAAAGTCGCGCCGCTTCGCGTCTTCCTCTTCGCCGAGGAATTCGACGCGGGAGGGGTGTCGTCCATCGACGTAGGGTCCGTCGCGCCGGAAGGTGGCCACCTCGTAGTTCCCTTCGGCGCGTGTGACGATCTGTACGCCGAACGCGGCGCCGACGCTGATTACGGATTCGAATAACTTGGCGACCGCCTCCGGTCGCGCGGAGGTGGCTATGTCGTAGTCCTTCGGCGCACGGTCGAGGAGGAGGTCCCGCACGCAGCCGCCGGCGAGGAGGGCCCGGTGTCCGGCATCACTTAGGACGCGGCAGACTTCGAGGGCGCCGCGCCAGCGCTCATCGTTGGCTGGCGGGTTCATCGTTCTGGTTGGTTCTGAGGGTTTCGAGGTGGTGTGTGCGGTGGCGGGAGTATCCCCACGATATCACAAGAAGTGGAACGCCCAGCGCTGCGAAGGAGGCGGGCTGTATCCATGAACTGGGGTCGCCTAGGTCGGCGTAGTAGGCTCGGATGATGGCGACTAGGTAGACGGCCAGAGAGGCCCAGCGGTAGCGACTTTCGCGAAACACGACGCCTATCGCCATCCACCCGACAGCGAGGCCGAGAAGGTAGAAGGTCAATTGGCCGCCGGGCGCCCATTCGGACAGGGCGAGTACGCCTTGAAGTGACGCGAGGCCAATGAGGGCGGCCCGTAAATGGGATGTCTCGGGGGCGGATTTTGACGCGTGGATGGCCGCGAAGCGCTCGGCGGCTACGAGGGCGCCTAGCGATATGGCCAGAAAAAATAGGAACTCGGGGTGATCCACGGTGGTCCCGGTAAGGCTGTATAGGCTATCGAAATAGGTGACGGACCCGATGGTCAGCGCGAGCAATCCGGCGAGCCGAAGGTAGTAATAGGAGGTTGCCGCTGCGGCGAGCATCAAGGCGGCTCCGATGAGGGTCTGTGCTACGGCGATTCGTGGCGCGTCGAAATTTCCTGTCATGAGGTGGGTCAGCATGAATGTTGCTGCGAGGAATGGAATTGATGCAAGAGCTTCGTGTTCCCAGGGTTGGCCGCCTTTTATTCTGCGAAGATAGCGTTCCCAGAGGTAGCCGCTGAATAGGGTGAAGAGGGCGAGGAGGAGGGTGTTCAGGTTTAGGTTTGCCTGCGCTTCGAATTCGAGGCCGCGATACTGTGCCATGATGTGGTAGCTGACGTGCGCGACGATAAGTAGGAATACGCTGGCTACCTCGACTTGAGAGGTGCGCAGGAGGAACCCCAGGGTGGCAAATACGAGGCTTTCGAGGGCTAGAATGAAGGGGAGCGAGGGGTAGTCGCCTAGTTCGACGATTGTAATCGCGGCTATGAGGAGTGAGGCCCCGGCACCGTAGAGTAGGGAGAGGGTTTGGCTTCTCAGATCGATTATGGAACTTGGGAGTAACCAGGGGCTCTTTGTTTGGGGAGGGTCGGCGCTTTTGCGTTGCGCCATATGTTCGTATAGCCACGCCGTAAGCGAAAATGCGAGGGCAACCGCAACGCTTGAAAACCAGTTGGCTGGAAGGGCGTAGTCGCCAAATGTGACAGGTTGAGAGTCGTTCGCGTACCAAATGCATCCCGCGAAGGCGGCCCCGGCGAGGAGTAGGCCGACGACTTTGAAGATAAGTGTCCCACTCCGCTTGTAGAGAATGCACAGGCCAAGCGCTTCGAGCGACAGCGCCACTAAGAGCCATTCGTGGGATAGGGCGGCTTGCAGTGCGAGCATCGCCACGACAGCCGATTTTGCGATGAACATTTGCGAGAGGTAGTTTCGCTTTGGGCCGGTCAATTCTGAAATCGCGGCGAATAGGGCGAAGGCACCGGCCTGGCTGAAAAGAAAGACCGACTCGTACTCGGGGTACCAGTCTCGGATGCCTGGCC
>JAPYPO010000460.1 GCA_029937645.1 Candidatus Hydrogenedentota bacterium | reverse complement strand
CATCAGAGACCCGCTGCTTTCAGATCGGACTCAGCGGAGGCGATGTCTTTTGCCCGGCGGCTTGGAGTTCGCGTTCGGCTGGCATCGGTGTCCGAGACCGTACTGGATGCTGAATCGGATTCGGCGAAGTAGACGGCATCGGCGTCAGAGAGCGCCTTGAAGAATCTCTCCAACGCTGGGCCTTCGATGAATATCTTGCCGCCGACGCGGATGTGTTTCAGATAGACGCGCTGGCCTGTGCGGGCCTTCACACCTTTTCGACACCACCGCCACACCGTATTGGGAGATGGGCTTGCCGGGGCAATTCGTGCGGCTTGCGCTAGACTCAGGTATTTGTTTTTCATGACTCTCTCCAATGTGTTTGAAACGATTGAAACTCTGGAGATAAGTCTGAATGTTTTACCCGGTTGGTTCAGATGTCCCTACGCCAACGTGAGAACCCGCACGAATAATGGCCTTTGTACACGGGCCTGTCCCTAATTGGCAGGTGGTGTCACCTCGAAAGGATCGTCCATCTCATCATCACTACTGTCATCTGCTCCGTCCTCTTCCCTCTTCTCCTTTTCCTTGTTGCGGCGCGAGTCCGACATACGCTCTATCCATACTTGGGCATCGCCTTCATAGAGATACTGTTTTCCGCTCGGCATTACGATCATGGGCAGAGTCCCGCGTTCAATGGCCCGAGTGACTCTTTTCTTTGCAGTGTCATGGGTGAGGTCGCATGCTTCCGCCACGAGCTTCGCAACCTTGTATCGCGTCAGCAGACTTGTCCCTGGCTCTCCATCGAGGGCGAGAGCCAGGTCTCGCATCTCGGGCAGCATGTATTTATCTAGACCCAACCTGATCGCCTCTTTGGCGAATGCTGCCGTGCTAACGAGAACTTCCCCTTGCACCTCCTGCTCGTGCAATCTCCCATCCAAAATAGCGCTTCGCATAATTTTTGCGATGGGATGATCGGGGTCGCGGACTAGGTCTTTGTAAATCATTTTGCGTTTGTACACTTCCGTAGCCATGTGTCGCGACCGAAGGTTCGTGGGTTTCATAAGAGTCGCGCACGCATCAAGCAAATTGCAGTGGCTCTTGCCTCGAAGCCTCTCGTCATAAAGTTTCTGACGAATATCAAGCGCCGGATCGGGTGCTACATTTATGGGCCAGCCCTCGTCGTCGGTCTCGCCCTTCCACGGTTTCTCATCATCGTCCATCCTTTTGACATCGGCCATTTTGGGACGAGGTGGCCCGGACCGCTTTCGTTTTGAGATTGGATTCTTGGGGAAATTAACCGTCGTCACGATGTTCACCTCCGTAGGATACCGTGGTATAGAAAAATCGCCGGGGCGGGCCGCCACGGTTGCAGCTTTTCGGTAGCTAACCTAGCCCCAGCACTGAAAATGATACGCTGCCTATCCAATCCGTTCAATAACCTCGATGGCCTTTGCGGCGTCGCGCTCGGCATAAACTTGCGTGATATCCGCTGTGGCGTGGCCAAGAATTACTTGAGCCACTTCGAGTCCGTATTCTTTGCGGAATCGCGTGGCAGCGTTGTGCCGCAAGCGGTGTGGCGTCCATGTCGGCACCCCTGCTTTGATGCAAGCCCGAACAATCGCTTTACGATACGAGTCCGTTGTGTAGAAGTCTCCCAAGATCCGGGTTGTCTTGCGCGGATTGGGTTCTTGATCATCCCTTCGATGACCCTTCGCGTTCTCGTGACGTTCCGCCTCAGCTTCGCGAGGCGAGAATAAGTAGGCTGTCAATTTTCGACCCGCGATGAATTCGCGGAGTATCTCTTGCGCCTTCGGTCCGAAGTAGAGAACACGCTCCTTCTGTTTGTAGGCCATCTTGTGATCACGAAGTCTCGAAGCCCATACATCCCCCGTCGTGTCGATGTCGATGGGGCGCAACTTCAGAAGTTCTCCTGGCCGCGCTGCTGTAAGTAGTTGCAGGTTTATGAGTGCATTGACTTGCCGGGAGAGATAAGGGCGCACCGCCTTGATGTGCGCCTCCGGAACGGACAAGATGGGAGCGGTGTCCCGCGCATTCGATCTACCGGCGCGAAGCCCCTCAATCGTGTTCAGCGCGTGGTAAGTGTGGGCCGGTATCAACTCAAAGGAAGCCGCCCATTTGAAAACCTGTTTCACGGTCGCCGTATAGTCGTTGACGGTCTTTCGCGCAAGGCTGCGGTCTATCCAAGACTGCCGAACCGCCCGCAACGCCTTCGGTCCGAACTCAGCGGCGTACTGCGAACCGTACAGTTCATTGAGCGGTTTTAAGGACTGCTTCACGCGGTCTAGGGATTGCGTTGGCGAGCCATCGTGCCGGACATAGTATTCCTGCGCGTGACGCCAGTACCGGGCGCACAGCTCGACTACAGTGATTTCGGAGGGGTTTACCGGTAGCTTCCTGCCGTTTTCCAACCACTCAGAAATGAGCGAGTGATAACGCTGGCGAGTGCCGGATTCGTCGTAGGGACCAAGGTATATTCTCTTGCCCTTAAATTCGACGAAACCGCGTCCACTCGGTTTGTGAAGCCGGTAGGCTGGGACAAAGTCGGAGCGAATATGAGTCATGCGATTGCCTCCCGAGTGCTTCGCGGTTAAATTATCCGCGAATTGACATGGGTTGCGACCGCGCCGCCTGGATGGCAGGTATCCCTAACTACTGAATCGGTCTGACCTTGTTAATGGTCGGGGTGAGAGGATTTGAACCTCCGGCCTCTTCGTCCCGAACGAAGCGCGCTACCGGGCTGCGCCACACCCCGACTGAGCAAGTGATCATATCTGCTTTTTCGTGCGTGAGTCAACCTGCGCATCCTTCCACGCATAGCCTCCCGTTGCGCATGACGCTTGAGCCAGACCTAGACGCATCAAGAAAACGTACGCGTCCTAGCTACAATCATTTGTGCTAAGATATGTTGACACAACGACGCATTCCGCTAGTTCTCACAGCGTTCGTCAACAAACGAAAATAACGTCATGAGGAAGCGATGCCCCAGAGCCTCTTAATCAGGACGCCGGTTAGACTGGGCCCAACCAAACCTTAGTCAAGAAAAAATAAAAACCTGATCTTTGGTTAAGCGCTCTAGCAGCCTATTTCAGAACCAAAACTCAGCGGAGGGTTAGCGTAATTGGTAACGCACCGGTCTTGAAAACCGGCGCCTTCGGGCTTATGGGTTCGAGTCCCATACCCTCCGCCACTACTCCCAGCATTTTGCGTCCACAGCCCTGAGCGAGCGGCGAACGTGGACGCGCGCTCAACAATCCCCAGTTGCAATTTTTCAAGTCGCAAGACATGGCATCTATCCACATGCGCCTTTTGTGTAAATCCACGATGGCGTCGGGGTATTCGTTGGTTAAATTGGTGACAAGAAACCACGGCTCGTCCGCCTCTTTGTCGTAGAAACCCGGTGAGTCAAGATGCCCTAGACGCAAAGGCTGGGTGGAGTTTTTGATAGGGACAGGATTAGCCCGGATTTCCCATTTGGAAGAGTCATCTTGAGATCCGCCGGCATCGATT
>JAPYPO010000459.1 GCA_029937645.1 Candidatus Hydrogenedentota bacterium | reverse complement strand
GAAAGCCGGGTAATTTCATCGTTCGTGGATATCACCCTGGGTCTGGATGTGAACTCGTGTAGCCCAATCACCGAAGCGCCGGCGACTATGCCGAACCCAATGCCCGCCACCAGACAAGGAAACGTAGGTAGATTCCAGTCCCTATCCAAGAGCTTTGAGAGTGACCATACGCCGAAACCAACGATGAACCCTAGCGCGGCACCGGGCACGACAGCAAAAGGCACAAAGAACAACCCCATTCCGCTTGTCGAACTGGGTCGTGGGTCTAGGAAAAACAGCGATAGGAAGAACACGGGTCCAGCGAGAAAGCCCGCCAGCGTAAAGTTAAAGGGAGCAGAGCGCTTGGGTTGATCACTTAACAGATTTTCGAAGAAACCACGACCGATCTGATCGAAGAAAAACATGCGAAACGGCCCCTCTCGGCGCAACTCACGCACCGCTTTCTTTCTCGCAAGCTGTCCATAGAGTTACCCGACAATCGCACATGCCTGCTAAATTGGGAAATGGGCCGGGGGTGGAGGGGGTGGCTACGCTTCAAGCCCGAGCGACGGCCCAACGCCGCCCGCGCAAGCCGTAGTTCTCCTGCAACTCTTTCTCGGAAGCGACCACAGGCAGGCTGGGAGATGAATGCGGCGTAGTCCGGATCATCAGGCCTGCGACAGAGGCGTGAGATGCCCGAAGCTGTGTCCCAAACAGGCACAGGATGCACGTCCAAAAAAACAGGCATTAACGGGCTATGTTGTTACCGGTTGGACCTCAGGTACTGGAATGGTGGGCGACGCTGGACTTGAACCAGCAATTAGAATTCTCATGCCCGCCCGCTCCCCTGGGTTGCCCCTTGAATAAAACCAAAACGGGCACATCGGCCCTGAATGGCTGGTGCGCTCGTGGTGGTAACGATAATTTACCGGACCCCGCTTCCCTGTGGGAGTGTATTGTACCAGACCGATCTCCCCCATCAAGGGACAATATCCGACATGGCGTAAGGGTGTCGCCAACCCCGAGCTCCAGCAAGCGGTCAATGGCAAAGTAATGTTACAATCGTTGAAATTGCCGAGATGAGGATGTAAAAGGTGACAGATAAACCTGAAACTGACTCCGAGGACCAGTACGCCGATTTCTTGCTCAAAGCGATCAGAACTGTGCTCGTTGACCGGGATACGAAGAAGTTGGACCTATTTGTGGCGCCGGATTTTGTAGGGCATTTCGGCAGCGTCACGCTAAACGGTCCTGCGGAGTACAGAGAGTACGTAGAAGAAATTGTTGTCGGTATTTCCGATGTCCAATTTGAAGTGCTCGCGATGCTGGTCCAACGCGACATGGTAGCTGTTCGTTTCAGAATCGCTGGAATTCACACTGAACCGATATTTGGTACGGCTCCGACGGGAGAGCTACTCGATGTTGACGCGACAACCTGGATGCGAATAGAAAACGGTCTAATCGTGGAACTTTGGGCGAGCAATCCTTTCGCCCATATGCTGGAAACGCTTCTAAAGAAAGCCAATAGCAGTCTTGAAAAGGCCGTCGCAAACATCAAAATGCTCGAAGGTCTTCTTCCCATATGCGCGTCCTGTAAGAAGATCCGTAACGACAAGAACAATTGGCAAAGCGTCGAGACATACATCGCGGCGCGCGCGGAAGTTCAGTTTACTCACGGAATCTGCCCTGAATGTCGGGCACGGCTTTATCCCGAACTAGAGTCCAAAGCTACGCCAGAAGGTTAGGGGCCTCACCTTGTATCGGTGGCATCTCCACCGTCCGACAGCCCCAACGAGGCGGTGCGCCACGAGCGGAGAATTCAGGAATGCGCCCCCCTTCATTCGAGACCCTCGACAACATATCCACTGGCATTCTGATCATCGTCGTGCTCATTGCGGCTGTCTACATATACCGATCCTTCAGGCGAAGTATTCATATTGACGTGCATGAGGACCAGCCCGAAGGCGGGGAGCCCTACAGGCAGCGATGGCAGTACGCGATGGTGGATCCGCGCCACGACGCGAGCCCGGAAGATCTACGCGGATTAGGACAGGAGCTTCAGCTTTGGCTCGACGCGAACGATTGGGTGGATAGTATCTCTGGCCTTGATCACCTTCTCAATGGAAAGCATCCGCTGCGTGACGGCCCCATTCTCCTGCCTGTTGGTGTGTCGGTAGATAATTTTGACACTGAGGATCTAACCCAATTTGAAGACGCGCGGGGACCGGCGGTTATCTACTCATATCGCGAGCTGTCCGGCTCTGAGGTGATCGATAGCCTGAAAGCTGCGCTGTCACCCAAACTCGTGGGCCGCTTTCGCGAGCCAAGTGCCGGTGACTGGTAATGCCGTGCCACCGTCAAACGCGCTGGTAAGTTTGCCAACGCAGTCACAAAGCCGGTTTATCGTCGAGAGGCGGTCCTAAAAGATCCGTCCCGAAGCGATCAAAGAGCAGAACGGGGTCGCCTATCGTGTCGCGCTCGTTCGCCAGTATCGAGAAAAATTCCTCCGAGTCTCCGGAAGGCAGCATCTCAAAGTGTATGACGGCGGGCGCGCTCCCGACATTCCGAAACGCATGAGCCGCACCTTTAGGGACGAACGCAGAGTCGCCGGTAGAGACAATAGAGTCTACACCATTTATCCGAAAACGAATTGCACCATCTATTACGTGGAATACCTCAAGCTGATCCCTGTGGGCATGTAGCGGTGGCCCGTCATCAATCGGAACAATTTCCTCAAACACAGAGACAGCGCCGTCCGTGTCATGGCCCGAGATAATACATGATATGTCGAGGTTCGCCATCACCTACTCTCCTTTTGGAGCGGACTACTCACGCCCGGCGTTGCCTACATTCTGCTACGATACGCCCATGGGCATTATTACATGGATTGGCATCTTCATCATGATCTTTACCGTGGCCGCTGGCTGGGCGCAGATTGCGGAGATTGTGGCGCGACATCGGCATCTCAATTCAGTATTCTTGAATAGCGCCCCTCAACTTGTTTAAATGGAATTCTCACTTTCAATACTCATACTCCACGGCCCAGTCTATTTATTGTACCCCTCGCAGGAGCATTCTATGGAACGAGATCGCAGTCTATTGTTTGGTATCTTCGCCGTGCAGCTCAAGAAGGTTTCGCCAACGGAACTTATGGAAATGGCGAGCGCGTGGGCTGTTGAACCGTCTCTTGGGTTGGCCGATCGCCTGGTCAAGGCGGGAGCGATGTCTGAGTCGGACAGAATCCTTCTTGAGGGGTTCGTTGACGACGCGGTCCGTGCGCATGACGGCGATGCAACAGCGACGATGGAAGCGTTCGGGGGTGAGGAGCAAGTGCACCAGACTTTTCGGGGTACGATTGTGCTAACGGAACTCGGCGGAATAAGCACCGTAGAAGGGTCAGTAGAAAAACTTGTCCCGGGCGAGTTGGGTGACGTTTCTGCGGTGCGAGAGACTCCGGGTCGCTATGACTATATATTGGAGTATGCTCGCGGCGGGATGGGCCGTGTTTTGTTGGTGCATGACGGTCACTTGGGC
>JAPYPO010000458.1 GCA_029937645.1 Candidatus Hydrogenedentota bacterium | reverse complement strand
GAGTTAAACGACGCCGGCGGATCTCAAGAAGACTCTTCCAAATGGGAAATCCGGGCTTACACGTGTTATTAGGGGCTATGGGCCATTCCGGATGGGAATCGAATCAAGGAATTTGTGTCCTGTTCGAAGGTCGCTGAGTCGGTTGTTCCCAACCGATAGCGTGTGTATAGTAGCCGGATCGAAATTCTCGCGGCGTAGTTTTCCGGTACCGCAGAAGGGGATGGGTGATTGATGAGAAAAAAAACGACAACGGGGCGCTGGCTCACCCGGCGTGGTTTCCTTTCGGTCCTTATCACAGCCACGTTTGTGGCACTCGGATTTCATGCGGCTTTGCCCGCGCAAGCTGCTGAGCCCGTCTCGCTACATTCGGGCCTCATCTCGGGCGAGACGCTCGATGCTTCCATGGACCTCCAGGCATTTCGTGGAATTCCGTACGCCGCGCCACCGGTTGGTGCGTTGCGCTGGCAGCCCCCCCAGGATGTCCTGCCCTGGAAAGGCGTGCGTGAATGTGTCGAATTCGGAGCCGTCGCTCCACAACCCTTCGGGTTGACAGGCTTGGTGGGCGATCCCCTGCCCGATCAGGATGAGGATTGCCTGTTTCTCAATATCTGGACGACGCAGGCGGGCCGCGATGCGAAAAAACCGGTCATGGTCTGGATTCACGGAGGTGGGTTCAGCGTCGGGTGGAGCAACCAGAGCGCCTACGAAGGCAGCGAATTCGCAAAACGCGGCATCGTTCTGGTGACGATCAACTATCGCTTGGGGCCTTTGGGTTTTCTCGCGCATCCCGCCCTTTCCGCCGAGTCGGATCACAACTCCTCGGGCAATTACGCAATGCTGGACCAGATTGCCGCGCTCACGTGGATACAAAAGAACATCGCTGCATTCGGCGGCGACCCCGGTAACGTCACCATCTTCGGGGAATCCGCCGGCGGCTCGATCGTCAACGCGTTATGCACTTCGCCGCTTGCAAAAGGTCTGATCCACAAGGGCATCGCGCAGAGCCCCGGCATTACCGACGGCCAATACGCGCATTTGACGCGCCCCACTAAGTACACACGCAGCGCCGAGGAGATTGGTGAATCCTGGGCAGCGCGTTTTCTCAACGAGGATTCGGACGATCTGCTCACGACGTTGCGCCGTGTGCCGGCTAAGGAGCTCATCGAGAAGGCTTCCGGGTTTTCTGGGAAGGTCGTGATCGACGGTTGGTTCATGGAAGGCGATGCGCTGGACCTGTTCGCCGAGGGCAAGCAACATGACATTCCCTTGATGGTGGGCACGAACGCCGATGAGGGCACGATCTTTCTGGGCAGCTATCCCTACGAGACCGTCGAAGCGTACCGCAAAGGCATGGAAGAAAAATTCGACACGAACGCAGACGCAATCCTGGCACTCTATCCGGTTGCTTCAGATAAGGACATACCGGGAGCGATCAACCTACTCATTACCGATGGATGGTTTTTGCGAGGCGCGACGGAAATGTTGCGCGGCATGGCGAAGGCATCTTCCCCCGCATATCAATACGTCTTCACTCAGGAAAACTCATTTCATCCAGAAAAAGGTGCATTTCACTCGGCCGAGATGTGTTACGTGTTCAACACGCTGCATCCGGAAGCGGAGCGTTCAGACAACCCGAAACTTGCAAAAGCGATGATTGAATACTGGGCGCAGTTCGCGAAAACCGGCAATCCGAATGGAGCAGGATTGCCCGTGTGGCCGGAATACAAGATTGATTCCGCGCGGTATCTGGAGTTGGGGGAAGAGATCAAGGCGGGTTCGGCATACCGGCATAAGTGGCTTGACGTTCTCAACAGCATACATTAGGCGTCGAGTCACAGTCCGGTTTTTAGCCCCTGACGAAACGCCCAAGAAATTATGTGTTACTTGATGTGGCCCTGCCCGCGTTTTTGGGCGAGTCATTCTGAAAATAATTGGAGAATACCGATGTCATCAATACGCCGTTTGTGTTTCGTTTGGGTTCCAATTTTTCTGCTGGGTCTGTGGCAGTCCGTCGGCTTCGCACAGTCGGAGGATGGGCAAGAAGTTCATTTTACGCAGGCACAGGCCGCCGAAGGAAGAACGGCCTATCGGGAACACTGCGCCGCTTGTCATGGGGCTAAGCTCGAAGGGTTGGACATCTCGCCGAGCCTCGTTGGGTCGCGCTTTGATCAGTCCTGGCGCGGCAAGTCTGCCGAGATCCTGTCATTCCATTTGCGCCGAATGCCTCCGGAGTCCGTGGCCGAGCCCGGTACCCTGAATGACGAAACCCACACCAATATTCTGGCCTATATCCTTCGCGCCAACGATTTTGCTGCCAGCGACGTTGCGCTGCCCTCCGCCATGGTTGCACTCGGGGAATTGACGATTCCGAAGATACCAGGAATGGACTACGATCCCGTGGTACCCGTCGTTAAGACGGCGGAACAGACCGCGCTCTTGGCCAATCTTCCTTTCGTAACGGATGAAATGTTGCGCAATCCCTCGCCGAACGACTGGATGCATTGGGGACGCACGTATGCCGGCCAGAGTTACAGTCCGCTGAAGCAGATCAACAAAGAAACCGTGAAGGGGCTCAATCTGGCGTGGCGCGCTCCGCTGCTGCATGGGTCGAGCATGCCGATGCCGTTGGTCTATAACGGCGTTATGTTCCTGCACACCTTCCCCGCGACCGTTATCGCGATGGACGCCACCAATGGGGACGTACTGTGGCGCTACAAGCGCGACACGGGCCGGTCCATGAAAAAAATGGGCCTTGCCCTTCATGAAGACAGGGTGTACACCTCGACCTCCGACAACCATGTAATCGCTTTGAACGCGAAGACGGGTGAGGTGGTTTGGGATCACAAGATGCAGCTTGGTCATTCGAAGGAGACGTACGGAAGGTATTTCTCGCGGAGCGCTCCTCTGATCGCTGGCGATGTGGTCATACAGGGCACAGGCAGTTTTCGGGTGCCCAAAGGCTCGTTTATCATCGGTATCGATAGAGAATCCGGAGAGGAGGCGTGGCGCTTTAATACGGTCGCCTGGCCGGGCCAGCCCGGCGGAAATACCTGGAACGATCTGCCCGTTGAAGAACGTAACGGCGGCTCGGTCTGGCAACAGGGAACCTACGACCCCGAGCTGAATTTGGTCTATTACGGTGTTGCGCCGACCTACGACACCGCCCCGCTACTCGTGCCGACCGACAAGGAAGGCCACACGAATGAGGGGATGTATACGAATTGCACGGTAGCACTGCACGCCGATACCGGCGAATTGGCTTGGTATTTCCAGCACACGCAAAATGATCAGTGGGATATGGACTGGGTGTTCGAACGCACGATCGCTGATCTGCCTACGAAGAATGGCGGCACGATCAGGGCCGTCATGAATGTGGGAAAGAACGCCATGCTGGATGCGTTGGACGCCGCGACCGGTGAGTTCCTGTTCTCCGTGGATACCGGCGTGCAGAATGTGATCACCGCCGTCGACCCGGTTACCGGCGCGAAAACGATTGATCCCGCGACCATGCCCAGTC
>JAPYPO010000457.1 GCA_029937645.1 Candidatus Hydrogenedentota bacterium | reverse complement strand
CAATCTCATTGGCTCCGGTCGCCGACGGGTCCATATGGGTAATCTCGGTTAAGAAGAATGCGGATAACACTGGTCTGTAATTGTTTGGACCGGGGACATAGGTAACACTTTTGCTCTGGGTACCGGGTTAGCTCGGTACCCAGAGCTATTTTTGATCTTGGGGCGAATGCCAGCTTATTGGTGAGGCCATGAGCGACGAAGTGAACCGCGCTCAAACGAACTGGGCAAACGGAATTAAGAATAATTCGCCTCAGGAAGAAAGCGTTGGCTCAGTCTCCTCCAAGTGTTTCGGTTTTCGTATAACGAAGAGGATGGGGATCAGCAGGATGACTGCGCCGATGAGGAGCTGGGAGACGTGGGAGAAGGCGAGGACGTCTGATTGTTGTTGCAGCACCTTGTAGGCCACACCTTGGGCCTGCGCGGCCGCATGAACGGGGTCTCCGGAGGCTTGCAGGAATTGGCCCTCAAGTTTGTTGAGAAATTGGGTGTACGCGGGGTCGTAGGGGGTGAGGTGTTCGACGAGTTGCGATTGGTGGACTTGGCCCTGGCTGTCGAGGGTGTTGGCGACGTATGCGATGCCGATGCTTGCGCCGGCGTTGCGGCCGAGTTGCATGAGGCTGGATGCGCTATTGCGCGCCTCGCGGGCAATATGGGCGTAGGCCATGGTATTGACGGGCATGAATACCAACGATATCCCAAGGCAATGCAGCATGCGGGTAACGACCACAGCCTTAATGTCGGTTTCCAACGTGAAATGCGACATCTGGAACAGGGCCCCGGCCAATATCAGTAAGCCAATGGCCGACATTTTTCGAGCGTCCAATCGCGTCATAGCCCAACCGACAAAGGGCATCATGAGCACCAGGACGAACCCGCCGGGCGACACGGCGAGCCCGCTCCACGTCGCGGTATACCCGAGAAGGTTCTGCATGAAAAGGGGATACAAGATCATGGCTCCGTAAAACGGCAACCCGAACAAGGTAAGCAGCACGAACGTGGCCCCCAAGTTCCGTTCTTTGAGCAGGCGGAGGTCTATGAGCGGATCGTCGTGGTGGAGCTCCCAGAAAATGGCGGCGATGATCGCGATGGCGCTGCCCAGGGTCAACATAACAACGGTGGTCGATTCGAACCAGCCCTGGCGTTCGGCGATGCTGAGCGTCAACTGCATCCCGCCTAAGCCGGCCACGATCAGGATGCAGCCAATGTAGTCGACCTTGAATCTATCCGGGCCGCGCCTCCGCGGGAGGTACGGCGGGTCGGTAATGAACTTCGAAGCCAAATAAAGGGACACGATGCCAACAGGGACGTTAATGAAAAATATCCAGCGCCAATTGAATTGATCCGTTATCCACCCGCCCAGGGTCGGGCCAATGGCCGGGGCCGTGACCGCTACGAGCGTGAACATCGCCATGGCCATCGCGCGCTGACGCTCGGGGAAGGTGTCCACCAGAATTGCCTGCGTACTCGGTACGAGCCCGCCGCCCGCCAAGCCCTGAATCAGCCGAAACACGACCAGCATCCCAAAACTCGGCGCGATGCCGCAGAAAAACGAACTCACGGTGAACAACACTCCGCAGACAAGATAGAGATTGCGCCGTCCAAACAATGAGGACAGGCAGGGAGTCAACGGAATCACGATGGCGTTGCTTAACAAATAGGAAGTGACAATCCATGTGGCGGCGTCCTGGCTCACCCCAAGATTTCCGGCGATGTGAGGCATCGCCACGACGACGATCGTCGTATCGAGGATTTCCATGAAGGTCGTCAGCGTCGCAACACCCGCGATAAGCCAGGGGTGGTGCGGGGCGTGCCACTCTTGATCGTGGGGAACTGATGATCCCTCGTCGGACGCGCTCAACGAACCCGCACCTTGGGCACCACGGACATACCGGGCACGAGCAGGAATTCATCTCCGGGCGATTCGTCGAATACAATTTTCACCGGGATGCGTTGAACGATTTTGACGTAGTTCCCCGTGGCATTCTCTGGGGGAAGCAGGGAAAAACGAGCGCCGCTCCCGGATTGAATACTTTCAACACGACCCATAAAGACGCGATGCGGATAGGTGTCCACGCGGATCTCGACCGGCTGCTCGGGCCGCATGTCCGTCAGTTGCGTCTCACGAAAGTTGGCTTCGACCCAGACCTCCTTGGGCACGATGGCCAGGAGCCTCTGCCCCACGCGAACTTGTTCCCCCGCATCCACTGACTTTCGGGTTACCCGTCCCGCGCACGGCGCATAAATCTTCGTATGCCTGAGATCCAACTCCACCTGCTTGAGAGCCGCACGCTCGACCTCAACTTCAGCCGCGTATTGCGCTACCTCAGATTCGCGCACCTTAACCTGCTGCCGACCCGACAGCGCATTAATGAGCCGGGCCTCCACCACTTCGATGGCAGCTTGCGCGGCGGCAACTCCGTTCCTCGCCTTAGACAACTCCGCGCGCGCGACCTGGACCAAGCTTTCGGCATAGTCTCTTTCGCGCTGGGTAAAAATGCTCTCATTGCCGCGTTGATGCCGTTCGTGCTCCAGTTCAGCGCGAACCGCTTCCGCTTTGGCCGCCTTCACCTGCGCCCGCGCTTCCTCAAGACCGGCCCGGGCTTCGAGCAACTCAGACTCCACCTGTTGCACACGGGCCTCCGTCGTCATCCGGACCAGCTCGACCGTGGTCTCGGCCGTCCGCCGACGCGCCTCAGCAAGTTCGATCGCGGCCAGTTGATGGGCCAACCGTCCTTCGTAGTACTCGGGATCGATGACCAGCAATAACTCCCCCGCCTCGACGTCCTGATTCGACTCGACCAAGACCTCCACCGCTTCCCCCGAAACTTGCGGGCTTATTCCGATGATATCCCCATCAATAAAGGCATCGTCGGTCTTTTCGAATGGGAGCGATTCAATATAATACCGGACCCCGTACAGCCCACCGGCTCCCAGCAAAGCCACAAAGATCGCTGCCTTGATGAAGCCAGAGAGGCGTCCGTTTCCATTTTCAGTTGTTTCTGTATCTGAGGTACTCATCAAATCTTTTCTGGCGTTAGTGGCCGCTATCGGTTGATGTTACCGCTATCGGTTGAGGTTATTGTGGGACGCAGGGGTCAGCCGGGGCGTATGCACAACCTAACCATGGGCCCATGCGCGAACTTCTTCCATCTCAGGGAACCCGTTGATTTCTCTGAACGCCAGCCTGCGGGAGAATACCCGCCGCTCCGAGTTCGAAGCTCACGCCACATCCGGCAATCTTTAGCCGTTCCCCACGGGCGGGCAGTAGGAAGAAAAAAAAGAAGGAATCACGAGTTGATCACTTCAAGCAGCCTTCCATAGTACCGGAGACGCGACCCTCGTGCCAAGTTGACCCCGCCCTACACGGAGGCCGACAGCTACATTAGGCCGTCCGCGAAGACGCTACGATCTGTAATTTTGCTGGTTTTCTGGTACGATTGTCGATTCGTTACACTGGAAAAAATGGATAGAAAAATTCCCGTGTTGAGGTGATTTTTCGGGGACTTGGTATGCTATACTC
>JAPYPO010000456.1 GCA_029937645.1 Candidatus Hydrogenedentota bacterium | reverse complement strand
ATCGATGCCGGCGGATCTCAAGATGACTCTTCCAAATGGGAAATCCGGGTTTAACAGAGAATTTCCATATAGAACCATCGGGGAACACCGATGGAGATTAAAGTAGATTAACAAGTTCAATTTGCGCAGTCAATCCATCGTTTGCCCTTGCGGGAACGATTCAGTATAAGGCGAATGAATCGTTCGCGGAGTATAAGCTTGTCAATGTGGCGGATTGCGAAGAGGGCGGCACGTACCCGAGAACGATCAAGATGCCGGTTAACCCGGCAGGAACGCCAGGTGGATATTTCGGATTTTCTCTAGAGGGTAGAGGGACTAGTAAACAGCTCACTTAAGGCGGTATTCAATTCTGCGGTGCGCTCCATACGTGGTGAGGGCTTGGTTCACGGCAAGAAGCGCGCCTTTTCCTCATCCGTCGCAATCCGGCAGGAGTCTCTTTTTCCAAACCAACGGTAGCGGTTACGTGCAACGACCCGATAAATGGGGTTTCGGAGGAAACGCGGCACGTAACGAATGAGACTCAACAGCCACCACAGACCGCCAAACCTTCGATAAACTTCAAGCGAGGCGTCGGATTGGTCATGGACGCCGGTCTCATCGACATAAATCATCGACCATTCGCGCGCATCCTCCGCGAGTGGCGGAAGCAGTTCACGGGCGGTGGTACCTTGCAGCGGCGCAAATAGAAATGTCTGCTTTCGGTCAATCCGGGTAACGAAATCGACAAACGTATTGCACATGGCGCACATTCCATCGAAGAAAATGATTGGCTGCCGAACCGTGTCGTGATCAGTCATGGGCGGGTTCTTGCGATAGCCTAACCGCCGCGACCAGATCCATAGCGCCTGATAGGAAAACGGCGAACGCCATGATGGCCATGATGCCGCAAATCACACCGGGGACTGCGGGTTCAAAGATTAATTGTGTAGCCATCCCGGCCCACTCACTCCCGCTGTAGAACACGCTGGTTACCAGTGCACCGAAGAGCATCGCCATGATGACGTGGAGAATATATTCTCCTGTCGGCAAGCCACCGAAGAATTCTCGGCTGGACCTTTCAATGGCGAAATCGACCATGGATACGCCGATATCGAATACGAGTATGGCAATCAATAGCCAAAAATACGCGCCCTGCATGACGAAATTGGGCACCAGAAGAAAGAGCGCCGCATAGGTGGGACCGCGGAGGCTGTGCACTACCAACTCAAAACGAGAATCACGATGCGAGCGTATTCCGTGCGATACGGAATGATAGAGCAATATATCCGTTGCGCCTAAACAGCCCAGAACGAAGAGAATATAGGTCGCGATTTCCATCTAAGCCTCACACGAATACTTGCTCAAGTCCCTAGCTCAAGGCCTTCGCCTGGGCCAGCTTCAATAGCGCGTCGCGACGGAATTTGAAGGCACGACGTAGCGTCGGCGCGACAAGCGCCCTCATCGCCACTTCACCACCATAATGCCAGGGCAATTCTACTTCCAGCAAATCGCGCACGACGGTTCCGCCGTCTATTTCTTCAAACTCATGGATGTGAGAAAACTTGCTAAACGGCCCGTGAACAATATGCTCGCCGAATCGAAGCGGCGGCTCATACACCCTATGCTCGAAACCCATCGCCACGGGCAATATTCCGGCGAACGTAATTTCAACCCAAGTCCGGCTTCCGATCTCGACGCTTCCATCGTGGCGGAGCATGCGAAAGGTCGACCATCCGCGATGGAGCAACTCAAGATGCTCCGGGTCTTCGTGAAAGGCGAACACGCTGGATCTCGGTAGCTCGATCTTCTGCTCAAATTGGAAATTCATCGGATGGATTCTACCGGACATTTCCCATATGGACCTGCTCGCGACCACGACAGCGGGTTCTCAATCATAATAGTAGAGCGAGTCGACGTGTTCAAATTCGACGCGTGACGTGCTCTTTTTTGTTTCACCCATTAGATTTGCTGCTGTTTTTTGTCGTTACCCCGATTAACCTAAAGATGACTTTTCCAAATAGGAACTCTGAGTACAAATGTATGGCCACAAGTCGAACCCATCTTCCGTTGGCAAGATGAGCAGGAGGGGTATCGGCAATGGGTGCAGCGAGGCGGAGAGCCTCGGGGACGGACACCTGAACACTGGACAATAGAGAAGTATTTCCATGTGGTATAGTTGGGGGCATGATCACAGGCCCGGATACTAGACGCGGCTTCACGCTCGTCGAGGCGATCATCGTCCTCGTTGTGATTGCCGCAATCTTGTCATTCTTCATCCCGTACACGCGCGAGCGCGAACGGCAACGTCTCCAGGCTTTGGTGGAATCGGAGCCCTTGGAGGTCTTCAGGTTTCGCGCTGTGCCCTCGAAGGAGTCGGTTTTTCCCGGCGAGAGTCTCGTCGTCCGGTGCCGGATCGAGAACCTCACGGACTTTCCCCTCACGCTGCCGAAGAGCCGCAGCAGATTGGAGATTGCCTTCGGAGGCGATAGGTATGTTATCACGCTAAAAAATTCGTCGGACTTAATTCCGAGCACTCCGATTGCCCCTCAAGAGTCGGTTCGCTTCGATATCCGATTCATGCCTTGGGGCGAAGCTCAGCCCCCGCTTCAGTGTTCGGTAAATGGTGTTAGTTTGCTCACACAATGGAAAACCAATGACAATTTATTGCAAAGGCTCGATCAACGATCACTATGGGGTGTTGAGATCGATAATCTCAAGGGGGAAGTCGACAGTCTTCTGATTAGCAATCTGGAAATAAAATCAGCGCGAGCAGGCTGGGTTTTCTTTTCAGACCGGTTGCTATTTAAGTCCGACGAATTTGACGTTTACTTCGAAGGAGATGAAATCTCGCGGGCTGCTAGCCGGAGCTCACAAATTTTCTTGATTGAGCAGAGGTCAGGGTCTATTGAAACAATGATATGGTTCTAACGCGGATATCTACCCTCTGCCTTGAAGGTACATTGTGCTGGCGGGCGCGCTCCCTAAGTTTTAGATCCCCTTTTCCGGTTGTATACTGTCCTTAGTATCAGAAGAAGCAGGGAAGTGAACGGAATCTATGACGGATACGAGCAATAATCCACTGGTAATAGCCGCGCAAGCCGGTGATATGACATCATTTACGGCGCTCGTGGATAAGAATTATGCCATGGTCCATGGCTTGGTCTATAGCAAAATTGGTGATTGGACGGTTGCGGAAGATGTTACCCAGGATGTCTTCCTAGTCGTGTGGTCCAATCTTAATAAATTGAAGCATCCGGAAGCCTTCCTAGTTTGGCTTCGTCAGATCGCCCGCAACGCTTCGGTCAATTGGGTGCGCAAGGAGCAGTACCGCCGCTCACTTATGAACCGCCGGGAACAGCAGGAACGGGTATCGGGCGTGGCCGAGGAAGATCCCTCGGGCGCGACCGCGCGCAAGGAGTGCCTTGAACAAATAGGAGAAGCGTTGCGAAGCCTATCCCCCAAGCTTCGCGAGGCAATGGTCTTATATTATATTGAGCCCGGATTTCCCATTTAGAAAAGTCATCTTTAGATCCGCAGACATCGT
>JAPYPO010000455.1 GCA_029937645.1 Candidatus Hydrogenedentota bacterium | reverse complement strand
CCTCTTAAGCTGGAGCTCGAAGCGTTTATCCAATGCGTCCGCGACCGGAACGCGCCTATCGTCAGCGGTCGCGACGGCATGGCGGCGTTGGAGCTTGCCGAAGACCTCGTCGCCTTCATCCGAGAACACCCGTGACCCGAATATTCTTTTCCGCAGGCGAGTCGTCCGGCGACATGCACGGCGCCAACGTCATCCGCGCCCTCCACGCGCTCGATCCAGATGCCGCCTGTGAAGGCCTTGGCGGAACCCTCATGGCCGAGGCCGGGATGACGCTGCACTGCGATCTCGCCGGTCGCGCCATCATGGGATTCACCGAAGTCGTCCGCTCCTTCGGATTCATCCGAACCCTGTTCAACGAAACGATCGACCGCCTTCGCGAGAGCCAGCCCGATTGCCTGGTCCTCATCGACTACCCCGGCTTCAACATCCGCCTCGCCAAAGAGGCCCGCGCCCTTGGCATTCCCGTCGTCTACTACATCAGCCCGCAAGTCTGGGCGTGGAAAAAAGGCCGGATCAAGACCCTCGCGCGTTGCGTCAACAAGATGCTCGTCATCTTGCCCTTCGAAAAAGATCTATACGACGCAGTGGGCGTTCCCTGCGTCTACGTAGGCCATCCCCTCCTAGACCATGTCGAAGCTGCAACCACCGACGGCACCGAAAAGAATGAAACCATCATCGGGCTCCTACCCGGTAGCCGTGAACAGGAAATCCGCCGGATCTTGCCGGTTATGATAGAAGTTGCGGAGGCCATCCGAAAAAAGTATCCTGAGTCACGTTTCGCGGTTCCCTGCGTCGATTCGGCGCGGGAGGCTCAAGTCCGGGCCATCGCGGGCGCCTTTCCCTTGGAGACAACCATTGGCCAAACCTCAGCGCTGCTCAAGCGTGCTCGGTTTTGCATGGTTGCGTCCGGAACGGCGACCCTCGAGACGGCCCTGTACCGAGTCCCCATGGCGGTGCTGTACCGCGTGACACCGGTTACCTACGCGCTGGCGCGGTTGCTGGTGCGCATCGAATTCATTGCCATGGTCAACATACTGGCGGGTAAGTCCGTCGTCCCCGAGTTCATCCAACACAAGGCGAAAGCGAACCTTATTGTGCCCGCAGCACTGCGTCTGATCAGCGATTCCCCTGAACGCCAATCCATGCTCGATGGCCTCGACAGCGTCCGTAAGACCCTCGGCGGGCCCGGCGCCTCCGAGCGTGCCGCTCACGAAATCCTTGCCAGCGCGCGGGATACAGATCATGCGTGCGGGATACGGACCATGACTGACTCAAATGGCTGATCGCCTCTACATCATCGACGGCATGGCCTTCGCCTTCCGGTCCTACTTCGCCATAAAAAATCTGCGCGATTCCTCAGGACGCGCCACGAACGCAGTCTTCGGCTTCGCCCGCGTTCTCCTGAAACTGCTGCGCGAGGAAGAGCCTTCGCACATCGTTATGACCTTCGATGCGCCCGGAAAAACATTCCGCGACGATATCTACCCGGCATACAAAGCCAACCGCGACGAGACTCCGGCCGATTTAATTTCGCAATTTGCGCTCATCGACGAGTTAGTCAACGCTTTCGACATTCCCATTCTGCGCATCGCCGGCGTCGAGGCGGACGACGTCATGGGCACCCTCGCGCGGCAGGCCGAGGCCGAGGGACTCGAAGCGGTCCTCGTAACCGGAGACAAAGACCTTCTCCAACTCGTGACGGACAAGACGAAAGTCTACGACCCAAACCGGGGCGACGACGGCGTCTGGTATGACCGCGCCGGTGTGAAAGAACGCTTCGGCGTTGAACCGGAATGCGTGATAGACGTGCTGGGCCTCATGGGCGACTCGGCGGACAACGTTCCCGGCGTAAAAGGCATCGGCGAAAAGACGGCGAAGAAACTGCTCGAACAATATGGAACCATCGAGGGCCTCTACGAACACGTAGACGAACTCAAGGGCAAACAAAAAGAAAAAATCATCGCCGACAAAGACATGGCATTCCTGAGCAAGACCTTAGTGACTATCGATACCAACGTGCCGCTCGACGCGACACTGGAATCCTTCCGCCTCAAACCCTTGGATAACGCCAAGCTGGCCGAAACATTTGCGGGCTTTGAATTCCAGACCCTCTTCGAAGAATTTTCTCCCGACGCCGAGCCTGCGGAATTAGAGTACCGTCTGGTGCTGACCCGTGAAGAACTGGATGACGTGGTCGCACAAATTCGCGAAGCGGGCGTTGTCGCCATCGACACGGAGACGACATCCGTCCAGACGATGGAAGCCAGACTCGTGGGGATTTCCCTCAGCCTCGCCGCCAATACCGGCTACTACATCCCCGTCTCACACCAGCCCGAAACCATGTATATCGACGATACGCCCGTCACCGGTCTCGAAGTCGACGAGGCCTTCGAAGCCCTGCGCCCCGTGCTTGAGGATTCGTCCATCGGCAAGATCGGCCACAACCTCAAGTACGATTTCGAGATATTTGCTCAGGCTGGACTTGACCTCCAGGGGATCACCGTCGATACTATGTTGCTTTCGTACTTGACGGACCCGTCCCGTATGAGGCATAATCTAAATGAAGTTAGCCTCCAGTACCTTCGGCGCAAGCTGATCCCCATTTCCCAGTTAATCGGATCGGGGTCCAAAGCCGTCACATTCGATTTCGTCCCCATCCAAGAAGCGTGCGAATACGCCTGTGAAGATGCGGACATTGCGTGGCAGTTGGCGGAGGTCTTCCAGCCCATGCTCAAAGAGCGCGCGTTGGAGTCCCTGTACGAAGAGGTCGAACTTCCCCTAGT
Source organism: Candidatus Hydrogenedentota bacterium (assembly GCA_029937645.1). GTDB lineage: Bacteria > Hydrogenedentota > Hydrogenedentia > Hydrogenedentales > JAPYPO01. Next base: position 746 of record JAPYPO010000455.1, on the reverse strand, counting down.
ACACGTCTTGGCGCGCATGGAGATGGCGGGGGTCGCCATTGATCGCGTTATCTTTGAAGATCTTCGGCAAGAAATCCAAAGCCGTCTCACAACGCTCAAGACCGAAATATTTGAATTAGCAGGCGAGCCTTTCACAATCAATTCTCCGAAACAGCTCCAGAAAGTCCTCTTCGAGGATCTGGGGCTTACGCCCACAAAGAAAACCAAAACGGGCTACTCGACGAACGTGGAAGTGCTCGAAGACTTGTCCAGGGATCACCCGCTACCCGCCAAGGTACTCGAATACCGGACCCTCGAAAAACTGAGGGGCACCTACGTCGAAGCCTTGCCCAAGATGGTGAACCCGAAAACAGGCCGTATCCATACCTCGTACAACCAAGCAGTCGCCGCCACCGGGCGGTTATCCAGCAGCGATCCCAACTTACAAAACATTCCCGTTCGCGGCGACATGGGGCGCCGCATTCGCGAAGGCTTTGTGCCGGGATGCCCGGAAAACCGCCTGATCGCAGCCGACTATTCTCAAATTGAATTGCGGGTTCTCGCGCACCTGTCCGACGACGACGCATTGCAGGAAGCATTCCGGAACGATGAGGACATCCATCGCGACACCGCCGCGCGCGTATTCGGAGTGGACCGGGCCGACGTTACGGCGGACATGCGGCGCAGCGCGAAGGCGGTCAATTTTGGTGTGCTGTATGGGCAGAGCGCATTTGGCTTGGCCAAGAGTATCGGAGTGAGCAACAAGG